>JAJDYQ010000003.1 GCA_022825085.1 Gammaproteobacteria bacterium | reverse complement strand
ACCGATTTGCGAACGGTTCTTGTGGGAGGGCAAGTAGTATTTAATACGATCCCGGCTTTCACCTGTCAGCTTATTTATGCAAGCAACTATACACTACTCTGAAAATAATTTATTCTGCAGTATCCAGATAAGTGTTTAGTTTTTTGAAAACGATCATCAATCTGCGGTAATCTGCCTGAGATAGTGAACTTAGAAAGTCTGCTTCCCAGGTCAGCGCATAGGGAACCACATTATTGTATAAGCGCCTGCCTTTGCGGTTCAAACTCAGCCAGCAGGCACGGCTATCATTGGCATCCTGCCGCTTGTCGATAAAGCCTTTATCTGTCAATTCGCGGATTGCCCGTGAGGTCTTCACTTTATCCATAAAGCTGGCAGCGGCAATAGTCTTTGCCGTTGCCTTTCCTTTCTCGCCCAGACAGGCCAGTACCCGCCACTCGGGAATCGTCAAATTAAATTTTTGCTGATAGGTACGCGCCAGATTGGAGCTGACCCGCTGCGCCAAATTAGCTAATTGGTAAGGGAAAAACTCGTCCAGAATGATTTTTTCTGTCATCTGATACTTGCTCCTCAATGAACTATTCCATGCCGGAGTTTTCAGCCCCGGCAATTAACCGATAATAGGCCAGTGTGGCGATGAACACCACCGCAATCAGCATCATAGACATGGGTATAAGGCTTTCGTTATAGGTAGCGGCTATCAAATAGCCCGAACCGGCCCCGGCGATGGTTTGATAAAAGCCATACACCGAAGAAGCCGCACCACCGCCGTGATTGACACTCTGCACGCTACCCATTTGAGCATTGGGCAACACCATGCCAGCACCCATAAAATAGCAGACCATTGGGGCGATTACCGCCGGCAGGGAGTGCTGACCGAACAGTGCCGCCAGAACGAACGCTCCAGCACCCAGTGCTGCGCAGCACAGCCCCAATAGCTGTACCCGCACTGCGCCGTGCTCGGCCACCAGGCGAGAACTGGCGGTCGCACCAGCGATGTAGCCTACAACCACGGCCGTGAAGGTAAAACCAAAGTATTGAGCCGGCAGCCCAATCAATTCGATCACAATAAACGAGCAGCTGGTAATCCAGGCAAACATCCCGGCAAACATCATGCTGCCCACAACAGTATGGCCGGCAAACAGCGTTACCCCAGGCAAAATCCACAACTGTGAAATAATTCTTCCCGGTTGAAATTTACCGCGACGACGATGAGCATTCGACTCGCTCAGCGAGACAACACCGAACCACAGTAATACCGCAAATGCCGCTAACGCATAGAAATTTGAGCGCCAACTGAACCAGTACAACAACCAACTTCCCATGATGGGGGCAAGCATCGGAAATAAGGCCATTGCCGCAGCCAGAACAGCCATTACCTGCATGGCCCGGCGACCCCGATAAAGATCGTTTACCACAGCCCTGGCCACTACCGGACCACAGGCGGCCGCGATCGCCTGTAAAAAACGCATCACCAGCAACCAGTCCATACTGATTGCCCAGGCGCAGGCCAGAGTCGTCAGGCAATAGACTGCCAGGCCACCAAGCAACACCGGTTTGCGGCCAAAGTAATCGGATAATGGACCATGTAAAAGCTGGCCTAATGCCAGCCCCAGCATAAAAATACCAAGCGTCAACTGCCCTTCGTAGTGGCCTGCAGAAAACTCGGCGACGATACTGGGTATTGCGGCCAGATATAAATCTGTTGATGCGGCACCCATTGCCACCAAACCGGCCAGGGTTAATATTGTTACATTGACTTTCATGCTAAATCCCGATTGACCTGCATGTTTATCTTATGATAATTTAGTTGCAAATGTAACCAATAGCTGCTTTCGTATGTTATAAGCAGCTTTTAATTAGAGTACTCGCTATGAAACTGGCATCGCATAAACACGGTCGCGACGGTCTTTTGTTAGTCGTCTCCCGGGACCTGACCCGGGCAGCCACGATCAAACAGATAGCATCGACACTGCAGGAGGCGCTGGATGACTGGGAATCCAAAAAACCTGCCTTGGAACTGGCCTACCAGCAACTCAACGCCGGGCAGCTTGAGCACAGCTTTGCCTTCGAACCCGCCAGATGTGCTGCACCACTGCCTCGAGCTTACCACTGGGCCGATGGCAGTGCCTATGTAACCCATGTCGAGTTGGTCCGCAAAGCTCGAGGTGCTGAATTGCCTGAATCTTTCTGGACAGATCCACTAATGTACATGGGGGCTTCCGATGCTTTTCTAGGTCCCTGCGATGATGTGCCGGTAGAGTCGGAAGACTGGGGTATTGATTTTGAAGCGGAAATCGCCGTCATTACTGACGATGTGCCCGCCGGCGTTTCTCCTGAACAGGCACAGCAACATATTCAGCTTTTAACCCTGATTAACGATGTTTCGCTGCGTAACCTGATTCCAGCGGAGCTGGCCAAGCAGTTTGGCTTTTACCAGTCGAAGCCCTGGACATCGTTTAGTCCGGTGGCTGTTACACCCGATGAACTCGGCTCAGCCTGGAACGGCAGGAAACTGCATTTGCCGCTCATTACCCGGCTCAATGGTCAACAAATCGGCGCGCCTAACGCCGGGATCGATATGACATTCGATTTTCCTCAGTTGATCACTCATGCAGCTAAAAGCCGTGCATTGATGGCCGGCACCGTTATTGGCGGAGGCACGGTATCTAATAAAGGCAGCCCTGATGGTTCCTGTTGTCTGGCCGAGGTACGCTGCCTGGAAACCATCACCGACGGCAAGCCATCAACACCTTTTATGCGCTTCGGTGACCGCATTGAGATTGATATGCTAAACGACAGCGGCCAGTCCATTTTTGGAAAAATAGATCAGAAGGTGGCATCCTATAACCCACCGTCTGATTAACAGATCAATATAATGACGATGCTTAAACTGTATAGCTACTTTCATTCCTCCTCAGCCTATCGGGTCAGGATAGCCCTCAATCTGAAGAACATTAAATACCGGCTTGAACCCATCAACCTGCTCAAATCAGAGGAACAGCAAACCCGCTACCTCTCTATCAATCCCCAAGGTCTGGTGCCGGCATTGACATTGCCCAATGGTCAATCGCTCAGCCAATCCATGGCCATACTGGAGTGGCTGGAAACAGCTTATCCACAAGTACCATTATTGCCGGATGACCCCATGGAAGCCGCCAGAGTGCGCAGCCTTTGTCACAGCATCGCCTGCGATATCCAGCCACTCAACAATTTGCGGGTACTCAACTATCTCAAAGGGACGATGGCTCTTTCACAGGAGCAGTCAATACAATGGTATCGGCACTGGATCCGGCAGGGTTTTGAGGTTATCGAAAAAGCAATGATCGCCTCACCTTTCGCGTTGGGCAGTGAGCCTGGCTGGGTAGATGTATTACTGATACCTCAGACCTATAATGCCCTGCGTTTTCAGGTTGATCTGGCAAGCTACCCGGCAATCGACCAGATCTACCGACACTGCAACGGGCTGCCGGCATTTCAAGCGGCACACCCCGACAATCAACCGGACAAACCCTCGGCCTGAATCCAATACAACTAATCACCATATAAATAACTTACACCATGACCAGTTGCTCTATAACCGATGATGTCAATATCAGTGACCTGCGCTCCTTGCTGTCACCGGAGGTGCTGATGGAAGACCTGCCGCTCCACGAACAGCAGGCGCTTGAAATTTGCCGGGCCCGCGAAACCATCAAAAGTATTATCCATGGCAAAGATGATCGATTGCTGGTGGTTGTCGGCCCCTGCTCCATTCACGATCCAAAAGCCGCCATTGAATACGCGCAGCGTTTGAAAGCAGTTATGCCCCGATTTGAAGCAGAGTTGTTTTTGGTCATGCGGGTTTATTTTGAAAAGCCCCGCACTACTGTAGGCTGGAAAGGGTTGATTAATGATCCCCATCTGGACGGCAGTTTTAATATCAATCATGGCTTAAGAATCGCTCGCCAGCTACTGCTGCAACTGGCGGACATGGGCGTTCCGGCCGGATGTGAGATTCTCGATATGATTTCTCCTCAGTTTTTTACTGATCTGCTGTCCTGGGGTGCCGTTGGTGCCCGCACTACAGAGAGCCAGACTCATCGTGAAATGGCGTCGGGATTATCGGTGCCGGTGGGATTCAAAAATGGTACAGATGGCAATATTCGAATTGCCGTGGACGCAATAAAAGCGGCTGCCGAACCGCATCATTTTCTTACCATTACCAAACAGGGTATCGGTGCCATCGCCACCACCAGAGGTAACGATAATGCCCATATCATTCTACGTGGCGCCAATAATGGCCCCAACTACGACAAGGAAACCATTGCCGATGTCATCAGCCTGCTACAGTCCCGCAAATTACCCACACGGCTGATGGTTGATTGCAGCCATGGAAACAGCAACAAGGACTTTACCCGACAACCCATAGTAGCAAAGGAGATAGCCGGACAGATCAGTCAGGGTGGTCATGCCATCTTCGGGGTCATGATCGAAAGCAATTTGTACGAAGGAAAACAATCGACACCAGAACATTATGGGATCAGCATTACCGATGCCTGTGTTTCCTGGGAAACCACAGAATCCATATTAACAACCCTGGCGGACAGCATTAAAACGCGCCGCCGAACACAGCAACCGGCATGACGCAGCAACCCCTCTGGAAACCCACTGCAGAAGCCATCGACAGCACTCGCATGCGGGCATTCTGTTCGCGACTGGAGCACAAGCTGGGGCTGACATTTAAGGACTATTCGCAGCTTCACCAGTGGTCCATCGAACATCCCGAGCAGTTCTGGGAGCAGGTCTGGCACTTTACTGACATTCAGGCATCGCAACCCTATACCCAGGTACTGAACCACGGCGATCAGTTTCCCGGTGCCCGCTGGTTCGACGGTGCCCGGTTCAATTTCGCTGAAAATCTGTTGCGTAATCGGAGTGACAAGCCGGCTCTCATAGCACGTCTGGAAAACGGCACCCGACGCACCCTGAGCTACCGCCAACTCTATCAGCAGGTTGCACAAGTGTCCGCCGCTCTGCGCAGAGCCGGCATTACCAGGGGAGACAGGGTGGCAGGCTTTATGCCTAATATTCCGGAGACCGTTATCGCCATGCTGGCCACTGCCAGTATCGGTGCCATCTGGTCATCCTGCTCACCGGACTTCGGCTTAAACGGCATCGTGGACCGTTTTGGCCAGATAGCACCCAAGGCGCTGTTTGCCTGCGATGGTTATTACTACAACGGCAAGACCATAAAATCCTTACCTCAGGTAAAGGGTATTGCTGACAAGATAGACAGCATCCAGATCCTGGTTATGGCGTCGATTACCAACAAACCCGATATTTCCGGCACAAGGCATGCAGTGCACTGGGAAGACTGGCTCAGCGAGGAATCGGCTACCGAGCTGGTTTTTGAACAACTGCCATTCGACCATCCCCTTTATATTATGTACTCCTCAGGCACTACCGGTGTACCCAAGTGTATTGTCCACAGCGCCGGGGGCACGCTGATCCAACACCTGAAGGAGCACCAGCTCCATCTGGACCTGCAACCCAGGGATGTACTATTCTACTTCACCACCTGCGGCTGGATGATGTGGAACTGGCTGGTCAGTGGCCTGGCCTCGGAGGCCACACTGGTGCTGTACGATGGTTCGCCTGCTTACCCCAGTGTCAACACTCTGTTGGATATGATTGACGCCGAACACATCAGTGTCTTCGGCACTAGCGCCAAATACCTCGCCACATTACAAAAGAGTGGGCTAAAACCCAGGGATAGTCATCAGCTATCCAGCCTGAGAAGCATTCTCTCCACCGGCTCCCCCTTGTCCCACGAAGGCTTTCACTATGTCTATCGAGATATTAAAACCGATGTTTGTCTGTCTTCCATATCCGGCGGCACCGATATTATCTCCTGCTTTGTGCTGGGTAACACCTGCCTGCCGGTACGGGCGGGGGAAATCCAATGCCCGGGGCTGGGGATGGCGGTCGAATTCCGGGATGAAGGCGGCCGCTCCCTGCAGGGCGAAAAAGGCGAGTTGGCCTGCACCCGTCCATTTCCCAGTGCGCCCATCGGTTTCTGGAACGACCCGGACGGCAACAAATATCGCGCCACCTACTTTTCCCGCTATCCCTCTCAGAACGGCAGAGGCATCTGGGCCCATGGCGACTACGGGGAAATGACTGAACATGGCGGCGTGATCATCTATGGGCGATCCGATGCCGTACTCAACCCCGGAGGCGTCAGAATCGGCACAGCAGAAATCTACCGTCAGGTGGAAAAAATTCCCGAAGTCGTCGATAGCGTCTGTATCGGTCAGGAATGGGATAACGATGTGCGTGTCATCCTGCTTGTCGTATTGCAGCAGGGCACCGTTCTCGAAGAAGGACTGCAGGCGACCATCCGCACTACTATCCGCCAGAACACCAGCCCGCGCCATGTGCCGGCAAAAATTATCGCGGTAAGCGATATCCCCCGCACCATCAGCGGCAAGATAGCCGAGCTGGCGGTTCGCGATGTCATTCACAATAAACCGGTCAATAACACCGATGCACTGGCCAACCCGGAGGCACTGGAGCTGTTTCGTGATCTGCCGGAGCTTTTGGGGGGATAAAATCTAATGGTGCCTGCCAGTGAGATAAGGCGGCACCATTTCACTACACCCGATCAATCCGGCTTTTAACTGTAATCTGACGTTACCGCCTCAGGAGATGGCGCATCCACAGGCCCCTTAAAGGGCATACAGACCCTCTAAACTTTGGGTAACCAAATCACATGATTGCGCCCATATCGCCTGCTTCCATTCGTAAGTATCGACATAGAACGCTTTTTTAATGCGTGTTTTTATTTTTCTAGCCTGTATTGGATCAGGCGCTCTGCAGTGTGAGAGCCAGTTATCGGCAATAACACTGAGCAGCATTTCCTGAAGATTAACAGTGCCAAATTCAAGACCCAGGGCAACCGCTCCAGGGCAACGTTCAGTTAGCGCCGAAGCCAAGTATCCGACAACTTTGGGGCTATTACTGGTTGCAAATGCGGGGCAACTCAACAGGTCTTCGCCGTACCACTCCGCCGCCCGCTCATAGGCAATGCCTTTTTCCTGAACCGGTAAAATTCGCTCTAATTTCCCCGAAGGCCCTAGTCCACTATGAATATCCAAATGAATAATTAATTCTGTATAGGATAGAGCCCTGCCAATAATTTCCTCCCAAACCTTCCTGGACCAGGTCGGTTGTGCTCCACCCCAAAAAGGATCATCCGCATGGCTATACTGCCCACTGCTCATAGCCTTCTGGAAATTCTTTTCACCAAACTCTTCAATACCAGCGTTTATTTTTTCTTCAATAGAATCCCAGTCGCTATCAGCCCAGCATTTTGGGTAGAACTGGTCTCTTGTATTTAGAAAATCTGTCGATTCCGGGAGGGCATTAGAAAAGTCGACAAAATTTCTATTCAGATCGACATTGTCTTCATTGACACGCCGGTCATAGGCAAAGCCATAGGGATTCAAGGCATGCACCAGAAATAAACCGGTATCACCTCGCAAATGCTCTGAAATATTGTTACGTAGCAGGCCTGTCTGCACAGCAGAACCACAATAACCTTCGACGCCATGGGTTCCCGAAGAGATCAACAGGAGCCGCTTTGGCTTCCCCGGACCAAGATAGCAAATATCAGTTGCAAGCTCCTGCCCATCAGGCGAGCATGCAACCTGGTTCAACTTTGTTTCTACCTGTATTCCATTATCTGCCGCAGTGGACAGAAATTTATTTCGTGACTCAGCATAACTATTAGAAAAATAATCTTCCTTAAATTGCATAGATCACCTCGAAACTAATTGCTTTATAACATTTTATGCCCTGGCTCTGGTATTAACGCGCCGAACTTTCAATTTTCCCAGGAAGCCCGGCAAATGCGAGTGGCAGGCGGTGCTCATCATTGCCAGCTAGCGACTAATCATCGTAATAGAGTTTAGTCGGGCTGGAACCGGATATGTTGATTTGAATGGTTCTGGCGTAAACTTTATATGGCCCGGGTTGCATCCCGGATTCTTTCCGACAATATAACTGCTGTTTATTGCTTACATTGTTTGCTCCGGTTCTTAATCAGATTAAAAATGTTATAAGAGCTGTCGCAGTACACGATTCAATTCGTCAGGCCGCTCAAGCATTACAAAATGGCCTGTATCGCCAATTGTCCGCACGTCAATACGGTCACCACAAACCTTTAAAAAAGCCTGTTCATCATAACTGGCCTGAGCCGAAATCGCACTGACAGGGCCACTAAAACGGTTCAGGTAGTCAAGCATATCCCATCGTAGAAATGACTTTAAAATAGGTACAGCCAATCCAGCTTTTGCACCAGCCATGGTTTCTACTACGTCTGCTCTCAGCACAGGATCAGAGCTCTCAAGGAAATAACTACTGGCAAGCACACGTATTTCATTATTGAAATCGTTGAGTAATGGCGCGATGATTACCTCAATTATTTCCTCATCTACCTGAGGATAGAAATCCATATAGGTAAAGGCATCAACACCAATTACTGCTCTTACCAGAGAAGGATTCAGCGCTGCTGTTGTCAGAGCCAGCGCTCCTCCCGCTGAATGCGCAACCATAGTGCAATTCGATAGCTCCTCTTGCCGCAAGACAGCTGCGATAAAGTCGGCCAGATACTCCAGGGAGAACCGGGTATTGGCAGTATGCAGTGAACTTTGCCCAAAACCAGGAAAATCAATCGCAAGGACAAAATACTCCTCAGCAAAATAAGCGCTCTGTTCGCGCCAAAAGCTCCTGTCACCACACCAGCCCGGAAGAAAACAGAGTGGACGAAAAGACTGATTTCCCATCTGCGTATAGGTTAGTCGCGCCCCGTTATATTGAATCTCTCTTATTTGTGGTTTGATTGTCGGAGACATACCCGGCTCCACGATTAAAAATTTACCTTCAATGTAGCGCCATATGTCCTGGGCGGAGCAAGAAACTGGATTGTTCCGAACAGTCCATCAACGCGCAGTGAAGATTGAACCGTTTCCTCATTAGTAAGATTTCTTCCCCAAAGGGAGAGAGACATATTGTCGCTAAAATCATAGCTCAAATGCGCATTAATCGTTGAGTTACTGTCTCGGCGTACGGCATCATCCTCAAATATATCGAGAAACTGTGCGCTTTCGTAGCGATAGTCCGCACGCAAAGTCATTTCCCTATCATCGACCAGCCAGGTGTACCGAGCACCAAGATTGATACTGGTTTCCGGTGCTCGAGGCAGGCGGTCTCCTGAACGGTCCACCTCACCGGCAGCAACATCATTAGGATTGGTTGCGACGAAACTATCAAATCTGGCATCCAGCAACTGGACTCCAATATTCAACTCAAGGTTGTCCGTTGCCGCAAAAAGCGCATCGGCTTCCCAACCCTGGATTGTTGCCTGTGCAGCATTGATCACAATTTGAAAAGTTCCGACAGGAGAACCTGGTGGAATAGTATTTAGCTGCAGATTTTTATAGTCATAGTAGAAAAAGGCTGAATTTACCCGTGCCCGTCCATCCCAAAAAATGGACTTTATACCCGCTTCATAGGCCCACAGGAGTTCCGGCTCAAATCCCTCAGGCTGAAACACATTGGTATTAAAGCCACCAGCTTTGTAACCGCGGGATGCAGAAAAATAAAGCAAAGTATCCTCTGCTGTAGAGTATTCAACGACAACGCGAGGAGTAATTTCTTCATAACTATCACTCAATACCAGAGGGCTGGTCGCCAATACATTTCCCGTCGATAGTGAACTCACAGTCTGCAGAAAATCCAGATCACGCTCGTCATAGTTATAACGCAAACCAGCACTAATAGCCCAAGCATCTGATAACCAGTATTTTGCGTTACCAAAAACGCCAATAGAAGTTGTATCCACCGAACCATCTGGTTGAATATGTGTATCATTAGGTGGCTGCTGATTGGTAGGCACACCGTCCAGCATAGGGAAATTAAATGACAAATTAAGCTGCTGACTGGCATCCTCCTGCAGGTAATACAGGCCCAGAATCCACTCCAAAGAGCTGTCAGCCTGGGAGATCAATTGCAGTTCCTGAGAAAAGGTCTCTGACTCCTGCATCGGCTCGTTTGATGCAAAATCAAGCTGTGAGGCATCAAGGTCAAGTAACATTGCGGCATCTGTTTCCCGATACGCAGTAATGGACTTCAGGGCAACGTCACCCAAATTCCAATCCAGGGTGGCCGCAAGACTGTAAGTCTCTATATCAACGCTGTTGTCTTCATTCAAAGCTACCTTAAACACATCAGAGGGGCGTATTGCACCGAACATATCGGCTATTGCCAGCCCTTCCGATGTATCGACGCGCGACCCAATACTGCGCGAGCTATCTTCGTTTGAGTAATTACCCGTGATCAACAACCCCGCATCATCACTCAATGCAATATCCAAATGAGTGCGCAGTGAATAATAATCTTCATCATCAACATCACCGCCTGTAAAAATATTGTCAGTATAACCATCCCGATTAGAGATCAATCCGGCAATTCGCCAGGCTACGCCATCCGACAAGGGCACATTAAGAGCGCCCTCAACGCGGGTTTTACTGAAATTTCCAATGGTGCCGCTGAAGTAGCCTTCTAATTCATCGGTTGGTTTATTTGAGTAAACATTTATTGCCCCACCAACTGCATTACGCCCAAACAACACACCCTGGGGACCTTTTACAACATCAACCCGTTGCACATCATAAAAATCCTGTAGAGCTGAGATCGTGCGAGACTGGTAAATATCATCCACAAAGGTCGCAATACTCGACTCAGCACCCGGTGTAAATAAATCTGTCCCGACACCCCTGAGGTAAGGCTGACCAAAGGCCGCATTGGTTGTGAATACAAGACTGGGTTCGACCACCTGCAAATCAATGGTATTTTCGATACCGGAATCCACCAAACGCGCTCCCGTATAAGAGTTGATCGCTATTGGAACATCCTGAATATTTTCTTCTCTTTTCTGCGCCGTGACCGTTATGACTTCGATACGTTCGCTTTCCTGAGCAGATAAATTCCCCGTATTAAGACTGATTGCCAAGTAAGTAATTAAAAGTAGCAACCTTTTGATAATTGTCACCATTAGATCCTCCGGTTCATAAAATAATCTTTCTGTATGTTAGAACTTTAAGGAAGCTCTGATTAATCAGAGTTTCCTTAAACGCTTATCACTGAGCTATCAGCCTGTCCACTCTGGCGGCACAAATAAAGTCATTTTCTGTCAATCCGTTGACAGCATGTGTAGTGTAACTGATGGTACATTTATCGTAGCCAATGTGCCACTCCGGGTGGTGCCCTTCGCTGTGGGCGATCCAGGCGACGGCATTGGCGAACGCCATGGTCTTTGAAAATGTCTTGAAATGAAAAGTGCGTTCAATAGCGGTATTTTCCGGGTTGACTGTCCAGCCATCCAGATTACTCAGCAAGGTGTCGGCTTGCGCTTTTGGTAAAGCCTCGCCGCCAGATTCGCAGACAGCACAGTGTTTTTCGTGTAAAGCATCCATTATCAGGTCTCCTGTCAGGTTGCATAGGTTGGGGGTAATTGACCAAGTTCTCTGGCTTCTGTGATGGCAGCCGGAAAATCATGGTCCAGCAGAGCAAACAGATCCGTCAATTTATCAATATAAAAATAAACCGTTTGCAGTATATCAATACGATATGGCGAGCGCAGAGCGGTTAGCAGGTTAAACGGCAGCCGCCTGGCTTTATCGCTGTCAATCGCATATGGGGTTTCTTTGATGGATGACAGGATGCCACCGCCGTAGCAGCTAAAGCCACCCCCTGTTTTCAATAGTCCGAACTCTACCGTGTACCAGTAAATACGGGCGTACCAGTGCCTGTCTTCGTCGGCGGCAGCGAGTCCCAATTCGCCATATTTTTGCATAAACCGCGCATAATCCGGGTCACACAGCAGTGGACAATGACCAAACAGTTCGTGGAAGATGTCCGGTTCTGTCAGATACTCCAGTTCGTCATGGCGACGTATAAA
>JAJDYQ010000095.1 GCA_022825085.1 Gammaproteobacteria bacterium | reverse complement strand
GCCTTTGGAATCCCGCAGCAGTCGATTATGATGCGTCATGGACACGAAAATCGTATTCCTTGACCAGGCAACGATACGTCGGGATATTGAGATCAGAAGAC
The DNA here is from genome assembly GCA_022825085.1 of Gammaproteobacteria bacterium. Classification (GTDB taxonomy): domain Bacteria; phylum Pseudomonadota; class Gammaproteobacteria; order JAJDYQ01; family JAJDYQ01; genus JAJDYQ01. Next base: position 3,729 of record JAJDYQ010000095.1, on the reverse strand, counting down.
CGGCCTTTCCGCATGAGTGGGTCAGCTTTGACATGAGTCTGGCCGGGCAGGTCGGTGAGCGTTGCCGCGATGCCGATATTATCATCACCAACAAGGTGCCCCTGAACAGGGGTATGATCGAGGGTCTGCCACGTCTGAAAATGGTTGCTGTCGCCGCAACCGGCGTGGACCGAATCGATACGGAGGCATGCCTTGAGCGTGGTATTGTTGTCTGTAATATCAGAAATTATGCGCTGACGGCTGTACCTGAGCATGTCATCGCTTTGATTCTGATTCTGAGACGCCAGATATTTCAATACCGTCAGGAGGTCCTGAGTGGTCACTGGCAGGCCGGGGATGGTTTTTGTCTCTTTGACGAGCCCATATATGATGTCAGAGGGGCATTATTGGGGATTATCGGTTATGGCACCCTGGGACAGGCTACGGCCAGCCTGGCTCATAAACTCGGAATGCAGGTGCAGTATTACTCGCCTTCTCCGAAAGACAGTGATTTTTCCAGACCTGTGGAACTGGATGTTCTGTTGCAAACATCGGATGTCGTTTCATGCCATTGTCCGCTGAATCGGCAGACCGCAGGCCTGATTGATGGTTCTGCTTTTGACAGGATGAAGCCCTCGGCTATTTTTATTAATACCGCACGCGGTGCCATTGTCGATGAGCAGGCTCTGGTCGAGGCATTGGTGGGCAATAAAATTGCCGGGGCCGGTATTGATGTACTGGCTCAGGAACCTCCGGCAGTAGATAGCCCTTTAATGCAGATCGCTGATCGCACTGATGTCATTCTTACTCCGCATATCGCCTGGGCCAGCCAGCAGGCCATGCAGTTGCTGGCTAATCAACTGATCGATAATATTGAGGCGTTTATGCAGGGAAATCCACAAAATGTCGTGTGAAATCAAGGCAGTACAGGTGTCTGACGTTCTGTAAAAGCCATACCTGCCAAACGATTATCGGCATCATTCAGTCAACCGGAAATTGCCTTTACAGCACCGTTGGGGACATCGGAAAAAAAATTCAGGGTTTTTGCAAAAATATATTGACAATTATTTTAGCCTTTTGTGCTAGAGTATCCATGCAGCCAAATCCGGCTGCTGTCTTTACAATTTAATTTGGAGAACCTTAGATGACTGATAAAAGAACCTTTCTGAAAACTGCCGTCGCTACCGCTGTCGCCTTGAGCGCGGGTGCCGCCGCTCCAACAGCCATGGCCATCCCGGAAGGCATGGAAAAGTGCATGGGCATTGCTAAAGCAGGTATGAATGACTGCGGAACGTCCAGCCATAGCTGCGCCGGACAGGCCAAGGTCGATGGCGCCCCTGAAGAGTGGGTAGCTGTACCCAAGGGCACTTGCGAGAAGATCGTCGGTGGCAAGACGGCCTGATAGCTGTCACCGATAAGTCTTCAGACTTATGTCTGGCTATTGTGAAAACAGCCCGTCCACCAGCGTGATTCATGGCGTTGGTGTCGGGCTGCGTTCGCAGCATTATCAGCATATCCTGACCAATAAACCTTCAACTCCATGGCTGGAGGCACTTACCGATAACTATATGGCTGATGGCGGTCAGCCTCTGGATTATCTGGAGCAGATAAGGAATCATTATCCCGTTACCTTTCATGGCGTGGGCATGTCTCTGGGGTCGCCCGGCCCACTGGATAGGAACTACCTGCAACGCCTGAAGGAGAGGATGCGGCAGTTTGAGCCGGCCTGGGTATCCGATCACCTTAGCTGGAGTGCCTATCATCGGCATAACAGCAATGAGCTGCTGCCACTGCCTTATACGGAAGAAGGCATCTCTCATATGGCCCGTAAAATCACCGAGGCTCAGGATTTCCTCGGCGAGCGTCTGTTGGTCGAAAATGTATCCTGCTATGTCGAGTTCAGGGATTCGCAGATGTCTGAGTGGGAGTTCGTGAACGGCATCGCCGATGAGGCCGATTGCCATATATTGCTCGACATTAATAATATCTATGTCAATGCCTGTAATAACAGCACTCAGGCAGATGACTTTGTGCAGGGAGTCAATCCCGAACGCATACGTGAAATACATCTGGCAGGCTATGAGGACCGACATACCCATTTACTGGATACGCATGGCGAGGCGATCCATCAGCCGGTGTGGGATTTATACCGGCAGGCCATCGAACGGCTTGGCCCGGTTCCAACATTGATCGAGTGGGATACGAATATCCCCGAATACGGGACATTGCAGAAGCAGGCCCTTGTCGCCGAAGATATTATTTCAGCTTCTTCCAGAGCACATGCCCACGCTGCCTGAAATACAAAAAAATTTCTTCGCCGGTCTTTTCAGTCGTGACCGGCGAATTGTGAGTGCATTGTTGCCCTCAAAAACACTCACGGCACAGGCTCGCTTCGATATTTACCGGGGCAGTGTGTCCGGTCTGTTCACCAAGGTGCTCGCCGAAATATATCCTGTCTGCAAACGACTGCTGGGAGACCGTTTTTTTGACGCTATGGCAGATCGATATATCGCGGTCCATCCTTCAATTTCCGCTAATGTCATTCATTATGGTGCGCAGTTACCGGAGTTTCTGGAGGGCTTTGAACCTGTGTCCGAGCTGCCCTATCTCGCCGATACCGCCCGTCTGGAGTGGGCCTGGCATCGTGCATTCAATGCGCGTAATTCTATGCCGATCAATACGTCCGAGCTTGAGTCGTTCGATGAAAATCAACTGTACTGCACGGCATTTAAGCTGACTCCCGGCAGCAGTTTGCTGCATTCTGTGTATCCAGTCGATATTATCTGGCAGCAAAACCAGCCTGAGGTGGAGCAGCCTGCCAGTATTACGCTGGAAACGCAGGATAATTATCTGCTGGTGCGACGTTCCGGATTCGAGGTCGTGATCGACAAGATCAGCCATAAATACTGGTCACTGCTGGATTCCATAAGCAGTGGGCTGACTCTGGGCCAACTCAGTGAGCAACATGATGATATGGTTGTACAGGCATTCCTTGTCGAAGCCATCAGGCATCAGTGGTTCAGTCATTTTTCTACCATCAACCGGAGTTCAAACCATGTATGAGCAAATGATTAGATATTATACCTATGGCATCCAGGGGCTTGATACCCTGCAGTCGGTGTTCGCTCTGGTGCTGCGCGGCTGGCTGGCCTATGTATTTTTCCTTTCCGGCCTGACCAAAATTAAAAGCTGGCAGACTACTCTGTGGTTATTTCAGTATGAATACAGTGTGCCGGTTATTCCCTATGCAGCGGCAGCATGGATGGCCACCATTGCAGAGCTGGTATTGCCTCCCCTGCTGGCACTCGGCATATTGACGCGCCCCATGGCAATCATATTGTTTGTGTTTAATCTGGTTGCCATGTATTCCTATCCGGATATCAGCCCCGCTGGCACCAAGCAGCATATGATGTGGGGCATGATGATCGCTGTCCTTGTGTTTTATGGTGCGGGTAAAATTTCTGTTGATCACTGGGTAAAAGGCAGGCTTAACCGCAACAGTGCATAAAGCCGGAGCGGGCTGCCGATTGGCATGATCCGTGAGCCGGGCTTTTCGGTCTATCGCCAGCGAGATGCTGGAGGCCGGCTTTTCTGTCAGAAAATCAGATTCATCATGGTGATCATCACCACCAGAAACAGAATCGTCATCATGCTGCCTGCCTTCATAAAGTCAGGTACACGGTAGCCGGCAGGCCCCATAATCAGTGCGTTGACCTGATGGGTCGGTATCAGGAATGAGTTCGATGTGGC
>JAJDYQ010000106.1 GCA_022825085.1 Gammaproteobacteria bacterium | reverse complement strand
ATAAGCTCCGGGGCTGGCTCTGGACTGGTATCTTTCTTTTCGGAAACCGTTTTTTCTTCAGCCACTGCCTCTTTTCCGGCAATGGTTTTTTCTCTGCCATCTTGTTCATCGGCAGCTTTCACTGCTTCCTGAGTTTCAGCCGGTGCGTTCTCCCGGGCTTCTTCGGGAGCTGTAACGGTTATTTTTTTCTTTGTAGTGACTTTTGCCGTTTTTCTGGCAGGTTCCTTTTCAGATGTGCCCGTTTCTGGTTTGTGTTCTTCAACTTCAATAAGCCCTTCAGGAACGGATTGCGAAGCAGCCGATTTATGGCCCTCTATGATCGCATCGGCAGTGACTTCTGTAAAAAGGGTGATCGCACGAATGGCATCGTCATTGCCGGGAATAATGTAGTCGATACCATCAGTTCTGTTGTTGGTGTCCACTATTCCAACGACCGGGATGCCCAGTTTGTTCGCCTCACTAACGGCGATATTTTCATAACCGACATCGATCACGAAGAGTGCATCAGGCAGGTAGTCCATATTGCGAATTCCGCCCAGACTTTTATTCAGCTTGGCCGCTTCACGACGCAGCCCCAACGCCTCTTTCTTGCTCAAACGGGCCATGCGACCATCTTCTTCCATGGCTTCAATGCCCTTCATGCGTTCAACCGACTGACGCACGGTTTTGAAGTTTGTCAACATACCACCCAGCCAGCGCTGGCTGACATAGGGCATTTCACAACGCTCGGCTGCTCTGGCAACCGGCTCACGTGCCGCACGCTTGGTACCCACAAAAAGAATTTTGCCATGACCCGCAGCCAGTTTGCCGAGATAATTGAGGGCGTCGCCCAGCATCGGCAGGGTCTTTTCCAGATTGATAATGTGGATCTTGCTGCGATGGCCGAATATGTAGGGGGCCATCCCCGGATTCCAGTAACGGGTCTGATGACCAAAGTGTACGCCCGCTTCCAACAGTTGGCGCATGGTAACGTTTGACATTCTATCTCCTGATCGTGTGGGTTAATCCTGCGCACTACCCCGGCAGATAACCTGAGGGTCGAACCGAAATCAGGCACCCACCCGCCGTGACGGTATGCGCGTGTATTTACAAATGATGTACTCAACAAGCCTCTTGTGCTGCGAGCGTGCGCTTTATACCATAACAATCCGTTGCCGACAAATCACTTTGCCGCAAAATCAGGATTTTTTCGTAAATCGGTGAAATTTTCGGGAGTAAACCATGACAGTCAGCATCAAAACACCTGCAGAAATAGAGAAGATGCGCAAGGCCGGGCGCCTGGCCGCCGAAGTGCTGGATATGATTGGTCCCCATGTCAATGCCGGGGTAACTACCGATGAACTCAACGATATATGCCATGACTATATTGTCAATACCCAGCATGCTATTCCGGCTCCATTGAATTACCGGGGCTTCCCGAAATCCATCTGCACTTCTGTCAATCATCAGGTCTGCCACGGTATTCCTGGAGATAAACGCCTCAGAAAAGGCGATATCATCAATATTGACATTACTGTTATCAAGGATGGTTATCATGGCGATACCAGCCGTATGTTTTCTGTCGGCGAAACCTCTACCCAAGCGAAAAGAGTGACTCGTGTCGCTTATGACTGTATGTGGACCGGCATAGAGCTGGTTAAACCCGGAACGCGGCTCGGCGATATAGGTTATGCCATTCAAACCCGTGCAGAGTCCTGTCATTGTTCCGTCGTTCGGGAGTATTGCGGGCATGGTATCGGCAGGCTGTTCCATGAGGACCCGCAGGTGCTGCATTTCGGTCAAGCAGGCACTGGCCTGACGCTGGAGCCGGGGATGATCTTTACCATTGAGCCCATGGTCAATATCGGCAAGAGGCATACCAAACTTCTTGGCGACAAGTGGACAGTCATCACCAAGGACAGAAGCCTGTCGGCACAGTGGGAACATACTATTCTGGTTACCGATAGCGGATATGAAGTGTTGACTCTCAGCCCTGTCGGGAAGAGCCATCAGCCTCCGCCTGACTGGCACCGGTAATGTCCTCGCAGGAGTTCCCTCCCTACGCCCCTATTCTGGAAGTACTGGCGGTTGATCTGGACGATACACCGGCATCCGTTACCGCCTTTAAAAAGGCTCTGGCCACAGGCAGGGGTATTCTTCGGGATCGCCTCCGAGCAGGTGCTTCACCCAGAGAGCTGACGCGAGGTTATGCCCGGTTTGTGGACGAGGTGTTGCTGCTGGCCTGGCAGCCCGCCCTGATTGGGCATCAGAAAGAGGTGGCCCTGCTGGCGGTGGGCGGCTATGGCAGAAATGAGCTTTTCCCGGGTTCTGATATTGATCTCATGGTGCTGACCGAGAGAAATATATCGCACGCTGCCCGGGAAAATGTACAGAGGTTTCTGACTCTTCTATGGGATATCGGCCTGGAGGTCGGTCATAGTGTCCGCACCGTTAAGGAAACGGCTGAAGAGGCAAAAAATGACGTTACCGTTATTACTAATCTGCTTGAGGCACGTCTGCTCAATGGCCCCCCTGCTCTTTATGATCAAATACGCAGAGCAACTGCCAATAGACGTTTGTGGCCCAGTAAAAAGTTCTATGCCGCCAAGGTCGAGGAACAAAAAAGACGCCATCAAAAATATCGGAATACGGCTTATAAGCTGGAACCCAATATCAAGGAAAGTCCAGGTGGTTTAAGGGATATTCATACCATTGGCTGGATAGCCAAACGTCACTTTGAAACCCGCAGGGTGACGATACTGAAAGATTCCGGCTTTCTAACCAAAGGGGAGTTCAATACCCTGCAGAAAGGCCGGGAGTATCTCAGCAAAATACGGATCGCATTACATTTGCTGACGGGCCGTGGCGAAGACCGTTTATCATTTGAGCTGCAACGCACGCTGGCCGGGCAGCTCGGCTATCCGGGTCAGGGTAATGAACCGGTCGAACGGTTTATGCAGAAGTATTACCGCACGGTCATGGAGTTGAGCCGACTGAATGAGATGCTGATTCAGCATTTTCACGAAGCCGTATTGCCCGAAGCATTCTGGCGCCCACAACGCATCTCTCAGCTTAACCGGCGTTTTCAGGTGCGTTACGGTTATCTTGAGGTGGTCGATGATGATGTATTCAAGCGCTATCCTCATGCCTTGCTGGAGGTATTTCTTTTGCTCCAGCAGCATCCACAGTTGAAAGGTGTGCGCGCCTCAACAATTCGACTTATTCGGCATTATCGCCATCAGATCGATGATGTATTCCGTCATGACAGCCGCACAAAAAGCTATTTCATGGAAATTTTACGGCAATCTCGCGGCATCACTCATGAGCTGCGCCGCATGAATCGCTATGGCATTCTGGCAGCTTATCTACCGGAGTTTGAAAATATCGTCGGCAGGATACAGTACGATCTGTTTCATACCTATACCGTCGATGAGCATACTCTGCTTGTTATTCGCAATCTGAGGCGCTTTACAGTATCCGAGCACCACCATGAATTCCCGCTATGCAGCCAGATCATGGCAACTCTGCCAAAACCGGAGCTGATTTATATCGCCGGCCTTTATCACGATATTGCCAAGGGACGGGGTGGCGATCATTCTGAGCTCGGTGCCGTTGATGCCAGAGATTTCTGTGAGCGCCACGGCCTGAGTCAATACGATACCGATTTGGTGCGCTGGCTGGTGGAAAATCATCTGTTGATGTCTTCTACATCGCAGAAACAGGATATTTCGGATCCGGATGTTATTGAAAAATTCGCCCGCCATGTTGGTGATAATACACGACTGAATTATCTCTATGTGCTGACGGTTGCGGATATATGTGCAACCAATCCGTCTCTATGGAATAACTGGAAAGATAATCTGCTCGGCGAGCTGTATCATGCCTGTAAAAGCGTGTATCGCCATGGTCATGGCTCCAGAGAGCTGGAAAAACACGGTATCGAATCCAGCCGCAAGGAAGCCCATGACCGATTGCTGGCACTCGGTATAACCGATGACCGGATACAGACATTATGGGAACGGATGCCACGTGAGTATTTTCTGCGCCATGCCTCGGATACCATCGTCTGGCATTCAGCTACTATTCTTGATCGTGCGAATAATCACCCTCCCATCGTAAGCTGCCGTTATGATGCGCAGCGCGGTGTCAATAATGTGTTTATATATACCAATGACCAGAGTGGTCTGTTCGCACACTGCGCTGTTGCCCTGTCGCAGTTACAGTTAAATATACTGGACGCCCGCATTCTGGAAACCAATGACAGCCATGTACTGGATACCTTTGTCGTACTTAACGAGCAGGGCAAGCCTGTCAGTAACCCTGCCGATCTGGGTATTATTGAAAACCGCGTATTAGAGGAAATCAGGCTGGGCGATGCGCCAATACGCCGACACACAACCAACATCCCCAGAATCCTGAAGCAATTTACAGTCAGAACCGTGATAACGTTTGAGCAGGATAGACGCCTGCAACGCACTCTGCTGAAGCTGCGCACCACTGACCGGCCCGGCATACTGGCCAATATCGGCCAGGTGTTTCTGAAGCACAGAGTGCGCCTGCATAACGCCAGAATTGCTACATTTGGTGAGCGCGTCGAGGATGTCTTTTATGTCACTACCCAGGGTAAGCAGTTAATTACCGACGGGCAGCAACTGCAGGCTCTGAAGTCGGCTATTGTGGAGGCATTGTCGATCCATAGTTGACCGGGGTATCAGGCCGGCTTATATCATGCCTCAATCACAGCGTCAGTATTTTACTCCGCAGCCTCACAGGAGGCAGGGCTGCAATTTTCACGAAAGAAATCCTCCAGATAAGGAGGACATATGTGGTTGACAGTGACTCTGCCACTGCATCCTCTTTTTCCGGCATGGGTCTTTAGAAAATGATACATCAGCCGGTCATCATTGCGTTCCGTTGTCTCCCGATACAGTACTGCCGCCTGACTGCCGTAAGAGCGCCTGAAAACCATGGTATTGTTGTCACACATTTCATACGGCACTCTTCTGCTGTCATCATCACCTACCGATTCAAATCGATCCACACCGATACATTCTTTTCCATCCGGCGTCCAGATTCGCCTGTAAGATGTTGCCCAGTTCAAGCCGTGCATACATTCAAATAATGTTTCAAAGTGATTGTCGTCGAACCATACATCATCGTCGGCAAAAGCTATCCACTCGGTATTGGCCGCCATCAGTCCTATTGCGCGCAAGGATGCTCCCGGTGCCTGCTTTCTTGTGAAGTTATCGTCAATCACAAGGCTGTAACACTGCCGGGAGTTATAGGCATACGGATCAATCGCCTCCGATTGCCGGTATCGATCCCATAACAGAATATGCCGAATCTCAAACCCTCCTGTCTGATTTTGCAAAGACAGAATGAGTTTATCGAGATTCGCACGACCAATAGTCGGGGTGATAACTGTAATGGATAGCATAAAATTTATGATATTTATTTTTTGGGAATTTATACAACAATAGCCAA
>JAJDYQ010000082.1 GCA_022825085.1 Gammaproteobacteria bacterium | reverse complement strand
GTGGCTGACTACAATAATGCAAATCCGGTGCCCGGCAAAGGTGTGCGCACAACTATAGTGGAGATGCCACCTGGCCCACCGGTATTACAGACAGTCGTGGCAGAAATTTACGGCCCTGATGCCGAAACACGTCGTGATGTTGCCAGACAAATGACGCAGATTTTCGAGCGTACTGAAGGCATGGCTGATGTCGATAACTATTTACAGGATGAATTTGATGTCTTTCGCTTTCAGATTGATGTCGATAAAGCGGTAAGAAGTGGTATTTCTGTTGATACGATCAACCGAAATCTTTCCATGGCATTGGGCGAGAATAGCCTGGGTGATGTCAAACGTGGTTCGGCACTTGAGCCGACCTATATTGTTCTTGAAGTGCCGCTGTCTGATCGTTCCGATATAAGCCGCCTTGGTGATCTGCCAATTCCCATGTCAGATGGGCGGGGAACCATTCCACTGGCCGAGCTCGGTGTATTTGAGCCGGTCAGTCAGGATCAGATTATCTATCATAAAGATCTGCGTCCGGTGGAATATGTCGTCGGTGATGCCGTCGGCAGACTGGGGGCACCCATTTATCCCATGCTCCAAATCAACAGCGCCCTGCAACAGGAAGAAAATAAAACAGTGGATGGCGTCAACATGCAGGGTAGCTTCGCCGGTGCTCCGGAAGATACCGGTCAATCTGCATTTGAATGGGGTGGAGAATGGACTGTGACTTACGAAACATTTCGAGACATGGGACTGGCGTTTGCTGTCGCGTTGATTGTCATTTACATTCTGGTGGTATGGGAGTTCGGCAACTTTATCGTCCCGGCTATTATCATGGCACCGATCCCGCTGACGCTGCTGGGCATTATCCCTGGTCACCTGATTATGGGCATAATACTTGCGGGCATACCGGCTGAATTTACAGCCACCTCCATGATCGGATTTATTGCCCTGGCCGGAATCATTGTACGCAACTCGATTCTGCTGGTTGATTTTGCCATACATCAGGTCAGGGATGGCAGGACCAATGCCGAAGCTGTTGTTGAGGCATGTCGGGCCAGAACACGCCCTATCATTATTACTGCTCTGGCGCTGGTAGCGGGTTCAGCCGTGATTCTGTCCGATCCGATTTTCCAGGGCATGGCGATTTCTTTATTGTTTGGTGTTCTGGTGTCCTCCGTACTGACCTTGATTGTTATACCGCTTGGCTGTATTTCGGCAGGTCATTTTTTATGCCCTGAATGCCCAAAGCCATCTCCTGATACGGATGGGTCGCCTGGTGGTTCCGGTGGTTCAACCGGTGGTGACTGGCTTGATGCGGCATGGCCCAGAGCTTTTGCCGTCGGTGCTACAGGCTTTTCCATACTGCGTGCCATGGCAGTCAAAATTTACACTGCAATGTTGTTCGGCTACAGGTGGATCAGTCAATTCCTCGATGCCGGCAGCGAAAAAATGATGACCCATGCCGGACGAATCAAGGCCGAGTTTCAGAGTAGAGAGCAAGAAGCATTAAAGAAAGTTGACGAAGAAAACAGATCGGCTTCCGCTCAACACAGGCCATTAAATAGAACGACCATGGAGACCACCATACAAAAACCGCAACACAAAGAGACCCCGGTTGAGACAGATCAGTCGCAGGCCGCTGCCGATGACTTACAGCCCACCGGGGAAGATATGCGTGAACAGGTAATACCGGACAAACCCGTACCGGTTATCAAAAAACGGGTGGCAAGAAATAAAAAAGTACAGGCGGCACCTGCCACAAGAAAGCGAAAGCGTCCTGCGGTCCGGGCTAAAGTCGTCGGGGGAGCGAAAAAGCCTTCGATGCCTGCTTCAATGAAAGTGTCGGCCGAACAGAAAACGGAGAAAGATCGTCCGGACAACAAAGCAGCAACAGAGAAAACTACGGTAATCATGCCAAAAGCATCACCGTCTGCCCCGACGATACCACCCCGTAGTAAAGTGAATCGGCGCGGCATCCGCCTGAACCCGGATATATGAACAGGAAAAACCTGCCCAGGCCAGAACCATTGATCCAAAGGTTGGCTATCGAAAACTGTCATCATGGGCATCGGGGATAATGACCATGAAAAATTTGACAGATCCGGAACTGTCAGTACTGCTGAATGATACAGAGTCAGATCGTGTGGAGCGCAAACAATCGCTCAAAGGTGATACCCCCAAAAAGATAAGGCAGGCTATTTGTGCATTCGCCAATGACCTGCCGGATTACAATAAGCCGGGAATTCTCTTTATCGGAGTGGCCGATGATGGAACTCCCACCAATGAGCCGGTTACAGAGCAACTGCTGATATCACTGGCAGACATGAAAACAGATGGCAACATATTACCGCCACCTGCGCTCTATGTGGAAAAGCGGACTTTAAACGGAGGAGAAATAGCTGTAGTCACTGTCATGCCGTCAGACATGCCTCCGGTAAAATACGAAGGTCGCATCTGGATTCGCATAGGGCCTCGCCGGGCGATCGCCAACGGACAGGAAGAGCGCATTTTGAATGAAAAACGCAGATACAAAAATCTTCCCTTTGATATCTACCCGTTTCATCCGGCAGAATTATCTGATTTATCCCGTACAAAATTTGAAGATGAATATTTGCCGAAGGCCTTTGCTCCTGATGTTCTGGAAACCAATGAACGTTCTTATGAAGAGCGGTTGTCGTCATGCAAAATGATTGTATCCCCGCAGGATAGCACCCCTACCGTACTGGGGCTGCTTGCCCTGGGAAAAAGCCCGCAGGACTTTCTGCCTGGGGGATACATTCAGTTTTTACGTATTGATGGAAGCGAACTTGCCGATCCCGTTATGGATGAACAAGATATTCAGGGAACAGTGGTGGATATTCTCCGACGCATGGAAGAAAAGTTGCAGGCTCATAACCGGACAGCCGTCGATATTACTTCACATCCGACGCATCAACTGGAACAGCCTTATCCATTGCCTGCTGTCTATCAGATTCTATACAACGCCATATTGCATCGCATATACGAGAACACTCATGCCCCTGTTCGAGTGTACTGGTTTAACGACAGAATTGAGATACACAGCCCCGGTGGCCCCTACGGCAGTGTAACCCCCGAGAACTTTGGCACCCCCGGTATAACGGACTATCGAAACCCCAATATGGCGGAAGTGTTAAAGACATTCGGTTATGTTCAGAAATTTGGTCGGGGTATCGCAGTGGTGCGCCGGGAAATGCAAAAGAACGGCAATCCGGAACCGGAATTTGACCCGCAGCCTAATTCAGTACTCTGCATACTGAGGAGCAAACCATGAATGTACCGGTGCTGACCTTTTTCAATAATAAAGGTGGCGTTGGTAAGACCTCATTGATTTATCACCTGGCATGGATGTACTCCATGCTGGGTAAAAAAGTAGTGGTTGCCGATCTGGACCCACAGGCCAATCTCACTGCCGCCTTTCTGGCCGAAGAAAAAATTGCCGAGCTATGGGAAGAACAGCAGCCCGGTTCTTCCATCTATCATTGTGTCAAGCCTCTTGCAGGAATAGGGGATATAGTTAAACCCGCATTACAGGAGATAGATACCGGCCTGTTTTTGATTCCCGGAGATGTTGAACTTGCCGGGTTTGAAGACACGCTTTCCGACGAATGGCCTCAAAGCATGAGAGACAACAACCTTTATCGTCCCATGAGAACGCTTTCCGCTTTCGGGCAGATCATGCAAATGGGAGCACAGCAAATCGGAGCCGATATTATTCTGGTCGATATCGGTCCCAATCTGGGGGCCATAAACCGGTCCGTACTGATTGCAACGGATTATGTGGTCATTCCGCTCGGCACGGATTTGTTTTCGCTACAGGGCCTGAGGAATCTGGGTCCGACGCTGAGGTCCTGGAAAGCCCTGTGGAGCAAACGAATGGATAACTGGAACGATAGCAGAGAAAGCCATGATTACGACGACTTTAAGCTGCCCGAAGGAAAAATGCAGCCCATCGGATATGTGTGCCAGCAATATAGCGTGCGTCTGGAGCGCCCGGTGAAGGCATATGCAAAGTGGGCGGACCAGATTCCGCAGACTTATCGACAGGCTGTTTTAGAAGAAGAAAACCCGCAATCCATGAAACCACAGGATGATCGTTACTGTCTGGCGACTGTTAAGCATTACCGCAGCCTCATTCCCATGGGACAGGAACATCGCAAGCCGATCTTCAGGCTGACTCCGGCAGATGGAGCCATCGGGGCACATGCCAATGCCGTTCGGGATGCGGAAAATGACTTCAGGGCACTGGCCGGGAAGATTGACGATCAGATCGACGCATAAATGAAAGGTCGGCCCTCACTCCCATCCTGAAAACCTTTTCCGGGCAGGGTGCGGCCTGATATGCTACATTAGAGCATCCTGTTGAATCGCGGATAATTTCATGCGGCCCTTTGGAATCACAGTCGTATCGTTACTGTTACTTGTATCACCGGTGTTACCGGCCATGCCACCGGCACCGGCCGGTCCCTACCAGTCACTGGAAGATGAACTGGCTCGCAGAGAACCTCTGTCAGTGCCGGCCCTGCCGGATCGGGCGGCACAGTCTGCCGGTGCCTGTGAAGATGGTCCCGCGCCGCATGTGAGCAAGCCATTGGGTTCAGCCGGGTACGGTCAATGGGACTGGGGCGTTCCTGCCATGCAACAATTTCCGGTATATGGAGATGCTGCCTTTCCAGACGGTACGCCACATTCAAAGCGGCACTGTAACCCGCATAGTCGGCCCCGGGGAAAGCTGTGGTGGCAGTGACAGACATACCGCACAACAGTTAAGTCGCAATCAATGATTACTGTGATTGGCAATTTGAAGGGTGGGGCAGGCAAAAGCACGGTGGCCTTTAATATAGGCGTCCGGCTAGCCATGGCAGGTCATACAGTGGTGGCCTATGATCTTGATCCGCAGAAGACGCTGCATGATGTTGCCTCAATCAGGGCAGAGCAAGGTTATGAGCCGCAGTTTCCTGTTTATCTGCCGGACATGCAGCTGATCGGCAAGCTGCGGTCGCACAATGGTGATGTGCTGACAGATGTGGGTTCTGCCAATATTGACGGTATGAAAGCGGCCATATCGATCTGTCACAGAATTGTTATCCCGGTCCCGCCCAGTCAGGCTGATATATGGTCAACCCAGCGATTTATTCGTATCATTGAACAGGTGAGAGGCGATGACATGCCTGAACTGCTGGCATTTATAAACCGTGCGGACACACACCATGCCGTGCGCGAGACCGATGAAGCCGCTGCCGCACTGGCAACGCTGCGGGGTATCAGGCTGCTTGATGGCAGGCTGGGACAAAGGACAGCATTTCGGCGTTCGTTCAGTGAAGGGCTGGCAGTTCAAGAACTTGAACCGCGCAGCAAGGCGGCTACTGAAATGCTGTCGCTACTAACAGAACTTTACCCGGAAATACAGGAAAAATGAAAATCGTTCCACAATTAATCATCCTTGTGATCCTGCTGGCAGTCGGCTGGATAGCCTACGAAAAGCATGATGCTTTCAGAGAGCTTGTCAATGATATTGCCCAGTACAGCGGCATTATCGTTGATCGTCCTCACTTGCCGGCTGTCGAAGAAGATGCGCCACGGGTGCAGACGCCAGTGGCTTCGGAAACGGTGAGCGAACCGATAACCGATGTTGAACAACCGGATCAATCCACCGTAAAAAAACAGGATGTGCTATCGTCTCCTGTGGCAGAGCCTGCCAGCCCGTTGACAGCTCGTGACTCCGTGTCTCTGGAAGAGGCTGATAAAGAGAAACAATCTCAAGCTCCAGAGATGCGGGAAGAGCCTGCGCAGCAACACTCGATGACCGACTCTGATTTATTCCGACCAGAGCCGACCGCTTCAGGCAGTCCTGATGAAGGAGATCGGATGACTGCTGCTACCGATACTGAAAGCAGCCCGGCATCGACTGATTACGCGCTACAGACCGACAGCACAAACACGGGTGAATCACGTGCCGACACAAAGCCCATGGTCAGGGCAACAGAGACCGCGAAGGTTCAGGATGGGTGGTTCGAATACCCCCGCAATCCAGATACTTCTGGCGCTGGTGGATTCCGTGCCGATAAACCCGATGCGGATAGCCCACGGAAAGTGATAAGGCCTGCTGCTGAACCGCTATTACCTGTCGAAGCCAGAACCCTTCAGCGCAAACAAAACGCCCTTGCCGGTCTGATAGCTGCCAGACAGGCGTGGCACAGCGGTCAGCCCGGTCAGGCTATCTGGCAATACCAATATCTCATGCGGGAATATGGCAATCATCCAGACTTTGCGGGAGAGCTGGGAAATATCTACCTCTCCCGTGGAGAAACCGGACTGGCTGTTGATGCATATTCTGAAGCCGTTATTCGGTTGCTCAAAAATGGTGACAGACCACGCGCCGCCAGGACCCTGAATATTATTCATAACCTGGATCAAGAGCGGGCGGACATATTGAGGCAGTACTTTGCCCCTTTGTATTAGTCCATGATAGATTCGCCCGTTTTCAAGACTGATAAGGTGCAAACTAATGGCTGCCTTACGCAATGTTCTGGCTTTGATTGGCCTGCTGGCTCTCATGGCAGGTAGTTACGCCTATTTAAAGTACAAGCCGATATATGATGCATACCGGCCCATGTTGACTGAAGTCCGGCAGATTGGTCCGGAAAAGATGAAGTCCATGATGGAAAGCTGGGATATTCCTGCCCTCATCAGATTGGGTGATGAACTCGACCCCAGAGCTCCAGAAGTCTATAAAACAATGCTGGAGAGATTGATTGAGACCAAAAACTCTGCTGATGCTACCGTTTGGAAAGTGCCCGTTGAAGAAGGCCTGTCGGTCGAAGATGTTGAAGCATCAATGAAAACTATAGCCAATGAGCACAACATAAAAAATGTTGGCGAGTTGCCGTTATCTGAGCAGGTTCGGTTGATGACTGATGAAGAGCAGCGCTTCCTGAAGATCTATATGTTCTGCAATCCATTGACGGCGATGAACATGGTGCAGCACAGCGATGCGTATTCCGCTTATCTGCCCTGCCGAATTTCACTGATCGAAGACAAGGAAGGAAAGCTGTGGTTATATGCCCTGGACATGGACATGATGATTTGGGGAGGTGCCACACTGCCGGACTATCTGCAAGAAGAGGCCCTCAGCGTGCGCTCCATCATCAAGGACATTATGGAGCGTGCGGCGGAAGGCGACTTCTAGAATCTGTTCATATCAGAACTGAAAAGCCGGTCGGATTACAGAGCGGCTTTTTTTATTTCGGGGCAATCTGTCGCAGCGGATAATTTTTGTCGATAGTGGGTGACATTTGCAGCCGATGAGCTATAATCCGGGCTCGACTTCTCCGGCGAGTCAATAAATATCGGCAGTTTATTGGAATGGGCCTATTGGCCCATTTTTTATTTATTAAATCAAACTGTACGGATTAAGGGCATGGGTGACACATGAATCCGCTTGTGGCAAAGCTGGAAAAGCTGCTGAAGCCTGCTATGGAAAGCCTGGGTTATGAGCTTATCGGACTGGAATACGGTGACCGGGGCCGAGGGATGCTGCTGCGTATCTA
The DNA here is from genome assembly GCA_022825085.1 of Gammaproteobacteria bacterium. Classification (GTDB taxonomy): domain Bacteria; phylum Pseudomonadota; class Gammaproteobacteria; order JAJDYQ01; family JAJDYQ01; genus JAJDYQ01. The sequence continues at coordinate 13,835 of JAJDYQ010000082.1, read as the reverse complement.
TATCGATAAGGAAGCCGGCATACAGATCGCCGATTGTGAAACGGCCAGCCGGCGTATCGGTGCGATTCTTGATGTTGAGGATATTATGGCGGGACACTATGATCTGGAAGTCTCCTCGCCGGGACTGGATCGTCCGTTGTTTAAGGCGGAGCACTACCGGCGTTTTATATCGCGGCGCATAAAGATCGTGATGGTGGTGCCCCAATCGGGACGCCGTCGATTCACGGGAGTTTTGCAGGATTTTAGCGATGAACAGATCACTATCGAGGTTGATAATGAAGTATTCAAACTGCCGTTTACCGGCGTGGCGAGTGCAAGGCTGGTACCGGAGTTTAAGTGAACCGGGGAATCGGAGACACCTGATTTAGGAGTTAATTGACGATGAATAAAGATATTCTTTTAGTTATTGATGCCGTGTCCAATGAAAAGGGCGTGGACAAGGAAATTATTTTTGAAGCCATGGAAGCGGCGTTAGCGTCTGCGACCAAAAAGAAAAATCGTGAAGATATTGAGGTTCGTGTTTCGATTGACCGCACCACGGGTGACTACGAAACCTTCCGCCTGTGGGAGGTTGTCGATGACAAAAATGAGAGTGGAGAAGCATTGACGGAACTTGAATTCCCGTCGCGCCAGTTGTTTTTACGTGATGCGACCGAGCAGTCGGATACAGTCGGGGTCGGCGGTTATATTGAAGAACCGATGGAATCGGTTGAGTTTGGTCGGATTGCTGCACAGACTGCCAGACAGGTCATGGTACAGAAAGTGCGGGAAGCCGAGCGAGCGATGGTTGTTGACCAATACAAGGGACGAATTGGTGATCTCGTTATGGGCATTGTCAAGCGGGTGGAGCGTGGCAATGTGATCCTGGACCTTGGTAACAATGCAGAGGGTTATATTGCGAGAGAAGAGACCATTCCGCGCGAAGCCTTTCGTAATGGAGATCGTGCCAGAGGCTACCTGATGGATGTGCGTTCCGAGCAGCGCGGTCCCCAGTTATTTATATCCCGCACCTGCCCGGAGTTTCTGATTGAGCTTTTCAGGCTTGAAGTTCCTGAAATAGGTCAGGGCATGATTGAAATTAAAGGCGCCGCTCGTGATTCGGGGGCCAGGGCCAAAATTGCTGTGCAATCCAAGGATGCCAGGATTGACCCGGTCGGGGCCTGTGTGGGTATGCGCGGTTCCCGCGTGCAAGCGGTATCCAATGAGCTGGGTGGTGAGCGTGTTGATATTATTCTTTGGGACGACAATCCGGCGCAGTTTGTTATCAATGCCATGGCACCTGCCGAAGTCGTATCCATTATTGTTGACGAAGATCTACATGCCATGGATATTGCTGTGGCTGAAGATAAACTGGCTGAAGCCATTGGACGAGGTGGCCAGAATGTCCGACTGGCCTGCCAGCTAACAGGCTGGGATCTTAATGTTATGAGTGAATCAGAGGCACTGGAAAAAAATGAAATAGAATCCCAGAAGCTGCAGGGCCAGTTTATGGAAAAACTGGATGTTGATGAAGATGTTGCACTGATTCTGGCACAGGAAGGTTTTTCCACCGTTGATGAAGTTGCCTACGTACCCGTTCAGGAACTGCTGTCAATTGAAGAATTTGAAGAAGACATTGTTGAAGAGCTGCGCCGGCGCGCACGCGATTACCTGCTGACCCGTGCCATTGCGAACGAAGAGACCCTTAGCAAAGCAAAACTCGCGGATGACCTTTTATCCATGGAAGGCATGGATAGTGAGATAGCGGCCAAGATGGCGGCCAACGGTATTGCCACAATGGAAGACCTTGCCGGGCAATCGATTGACGAGCTGATTGAAACAATAGGAATTGATGCTGACAAAGCAGGGGCGCTGATTCTCGAAGCGAGAAAACCCTGGTTTCAGGAAGAAAACCCTGATGCGGGAGAAGCCGAATGTCGGGAATGACCGTAAAGCAGCTTGCCGAATCAGTTGGTGTCCAGGATGAAAGAAAACTGCTGGATCAAATGATTGAGGCTGGATTGCCGATAAAGTCACTGGACGACACGGTAACCGACGAACAAAAAGACCAGTTGCTCAACCATCTGGGGGCAGGCAGCAATATCACCTCCCGCTCGAATGCACTGAGCGGCAAGAAGATCACCCTTAAACGCAAATCGACAAGTGAACTAAAGCAGACCGGCACACGCAACAAGATCGTCAGTGTCGAAGTGCGCAAGAAGCGCACGTATGTAAAGCGGACGCCGGCGCAAGAAGAGGAGCCCGCTGAAGGTACCAGGCAAACACCGGCTGACATACAACCTGCTGTCTCTGTGGAAGAACCGGCCCAGTCTGAGCCTGAACAGGCTGATGAAGAAAAAGAAGAACTCCGCAAGGCCCTGGAACAGATTGAAAAAGAAGCCGTAGCACTTGGAAATGCCGAATCCAAAGCCGTTCCGGCAAGCCCGAAAGACGCTGAAGAGCGCCGGCAGTCGGAAGACAGTAAAGGCAAAAAAGAGAAATCCAAAAAAAGCAGAAAAACAACCAGTGAAGGACGTCATGGCCGAGAACAACTACATGTTGCAGGTGATGGTAGTGCGAGGCGCAAGAAAAAGAGACGCCCCCGTCCGACCACCATCACAGCCCAGGCCAGACAGGAATTTGAAAAGCCCACCGCACCGGTTATCCACGAAGTAGCCATTCCCGACACCATTACCGTAAGTGAGCTGGCCCAGAAAATGGCGATTAAGGCCGGTGAAGTAATCAAAGTGATGATGAATCTCGGTACCATGGCCACGATTAACCAGGTGATTGACCGTGATACGGCTGCCGTCGTGGTAGAAGAAATGGGCCACAGAATAAAGATGGTCAAAGACATGGATGTTGAACAGGAACTGCTCGACGCTGCCCATAATAAAGACACTGAAATGCTGCCACGCCCGCCGGTCATAACGATTATGGGGCATGTCGATCATGGCAAGACCTCACTGCTTGACTATATCCGTGCGACGAAGGTGGCCGATGGTGAAGCCGGTGGCATTACCCAACACATAGGTGCTTATCATGTAGAAGTAGAGAAGGGCATGATGACTTTTCTTGATACACCGGGGCATGCGGCATTTACGGCGATGCGTGCCCGTGGTGCCCAGGTGACAGATATTGTAGTTCTGATAGTTGCTGCCGACGATGGTGTGATGCCGCAGACCAGAGAAGCGATCAACCATGCACGTGCTGCCGGGGTGCCGCTGATTGTCGCGGTGAACAAAATTGACAAAGAAAATGCAGACCCTGAGCGCGTAAAAAACGAACTGGCGCAGGAAGACATCATTCCTGAAGACTGGGGAGGTGACAACATGTTTGTTCATATATCAGCCAAGAGCGGAGAAGGTATTGATCAATTGCTGGATGCCATCCTGCTACAGGCAGAAGTGCTGGAATTGCGGGCAACAGCCGAAGGCCCGGCCAGTGGCATTGTGGTTGAAGCCAGCCTCGACAAAGGTCGCGGTTCGATGGCGACCGTACTTGTGCAGAAAGGCCGGCTCAGTCAGGGTGATATCCTGTTAAGTGGCAAGGAATATGGGCGGGTTCGGGCCATGTTTGATGAAAATGGTCGAGAGATAGCACAGGCCGGCCCCTCCCTTCCGGTTGTGATTCTTGGTTTGTCCGGGACGCCGGATGCCGGTGACAATATGCTGGTTGTGCCGGATGAGCGCAAGGCTCGCGAAGTAGCCAGCCATCGCCGCAACAAACAGCGAGAACAGGAACTTGCCGCACACAAGGCGGCCAAGCTGGAAAATATCTTTGCCAGGATGCAAGACAGCGAAGCCATGATGCTCAACATTCTGGTCAAGGCCGACGTACATGGCAGTGCAGAAGCACTAAAAGACGCCCTGCAGAAACTCTCCACTGAAGAAGTCAAAATCAGCGTGATTGCGTCAGGCGTAGGTGGCATCAATGAATCAGATGCCCACCTGGCGGTTGCCTCAAACGCCCATGTGATCGGTTTTAATGTCCGGGCTGATGCGGCAGCGCGTCGTGTTGCCTCTGAAGAGGGCGTAGATATCCGCTACTACAGCATCATCTACGAAGCGATTGATGACGTAAAACTGGCCATTGGTGGCCTGCTGGGGCCGGAAATTCGAGAAGAGATTATTGGCCTGGCGCTGGTAAAAGACATATTCCGTTCCTCAAAATTTGGCACAGTAGCCGGCTGTATTGTCAGCGAAGGCGTGATTCGCAGGACCAATCCAGTTCGGGTTTTACGTGATAATATCGTCATTCATGAAGGCGAGCTGGACTCCCTGCGTCGAGTCAAGGACGACGTCAACGAAGTACAATCCGGTACCGAATGTGGTATAGGCGTACATGATTACACGGATATACAGGTCGGCGACCACATTGAAGTCTTTGAGCGCACGGAAGTCGCGCGTAAAATCAACTAACCTGTTCCGAAGCACCACGGAAACTGCCACACATGCCACATGATTTTAGCCGTGCGCGTCGTGTTGGAGAACAGATACGCCGGGAACTGGCCGATCTGCTCCGCAGTGAAATCACTGAACCGGACCTGGGCATGCTGAGCATATCGGATGTGCGGGTCAGCCCGGAGCTGTCGCAGGCCAGAATCTACATCAGCATCCTGCACGATGATGCACAGACCACCGACCATACCATGCAAGTGCTGCGTGACCACAGTGGCAGACTGAGGAGCCACCTGGCGAGGCGTATGCGGATTCGTGCCATACCCCGGCTTGAATTTATCCATGACGATCTGATCGAAAGAGGGGCCGGACTCAATCGGGTTATTGAAAATGCCGTACAGCGGGATCGCCAGAAAGCCATGCAGTATAGTGCCAATACCGAACAACCGGGTGAAAAGAAAAAATAAATGGGCAGGCGTCGTCGCTCACACGGTCGTGATATACAAGGCATCCTGTTGTTTGATAAGCCTGCCGGCATGTCCTCGAATAATGCACTTCAGGAAGTCAAGCACCTGTTTTTTGCCCGCAAAGCAGGCCATACAGGCAGTCTTGATCCACTGGCGACCGGCTTGCTGCCGATCTGCTTTGGCAATGCCACCCGGATATCTGGTTTTCTACTGGATGCCGACAAGCAATACGAGCTGGTCTGTCAGTTGGGTATTACCACCACAACAGGCGATGCTGAAGGCGATATAGTGGCGGAAAATGATGTTCCCGAACTGACAACAAGACAGGTTAATGCGATGTTACAGACCCGCTTCATCGGTCGGATTTCCCAGATTCCTCCGATGTACTCCGCCCTGAAACACAAGGGACAACGGCTGTACGAACTGGCCCGCAAGGGCATTGAAGTCGAGCGGGAACCCAGAGAAGTCACCATTCACAGACTGGAGCTGCTGAGCATTGACAATGAGCAAATGAAAATCACCATCCACTGCAGCAAGGGAACCTACGTTCGCACTCTGGTTGAAGACATTGGCAAGGCCCTGGGAACAGGTGCCCACGTTACAGAACTGCGCCGTACTGCCGTATCGCCTTTTGAAAAGCCACAGATGTATCCTTTGAAAGAGCTTGAACAAATAAAGGAAAAGGATAGCGGGGGGCTGGACAAACTGCTACTGCCTGCCGAAGCTGCGCTGATCAACTATCCTGATATACACCTCAATGCAGACTCGGTTTTTTACCTGAAGCAGGGTCAGGCGGTACAGGTTCCCCATGCACCGACCAGCGGTTGGGTCAGATTATATGATGGAAAAGCGGGATTTATTGGTATGGGTGCGATACAGGATGATGGCAAAGTCGTACCGAAGCGTCTTTTTTCCTGATACATTCTGCCGGCGAAAAATATCCGCAATGAAGACAGGTTTTTGCTTGTTCATAGTCAGTCGTGCAGATACAATGCGTCGCACCCTGTGTCATTGCAGGGGAGTGATATTTACTTTAGTCATTCAGGCGGATACGTCTGCTGTTTGACCTTATCAGGAGAAAGAAATGGCACTGAGTGCGCAACAAAAGAGTGAAATTGTTGCTGAATACCAGCGTAGCGAAGGCGATACAGGCTCAACTGAAGTACAGGTTGCCCTGTTGACACATGATATAAAGGCCCTGAGTGGTCACTTTGAAAGCCACAAAAAGGACCATCATTCGCGTCAGGGTCTGTTACGCAAAGTTAATCAGCGTCGTAAACTTCTGGATTACCTGAAGCGCAGCGATAGCGGGCGTTATCAGGAATTAATAAAACGTCTTGGATTGCGTCGTTAATCCCGGACACTTTTGGAGCCCGCTTTTAGTGAGCTTCTTCATTTCCATTTGCGGGCAAAGCAAATGGGACCCGTTAATACAACAGAAGGGCAGGTAAGTGAACCCCATTAAACGATCTTTTCAGTTTGGTGACAGCACAGTCACAATAGAAACCGGTGAAATTGCACGTCAGGCGACCGGAGCCGTCTTTGTCAACATGGACGACACCGTAGTGATGGTGACAGTGGTTTGTGAGAAGTCTTCAGAACCGCGTGATTTCTTTCCACTAACAGTTGATTATCAGGAAAAAGTTTACGCCGCAGGCCGTATTCCGGGTGGATTTTTTCGTCGAGAAGGTCGTCCTTCCGAGAAAGAAACCCTGACCAGCCGCCTGATTGACCGACCGGTTCGGCCGTTATTTCCGGCGGGCTTTTCCGATGAAGTACAGGTGATAGCCACAGTAATGTCATTAAACCCGGAAATTGATCCTGACATTCCATCCCTGCTAGGCACATCGGCCGCACTGGCGATATCCGGCCTGCCTTTCAATGGTCCGGTAGGAGCAGCCCGCGTTGGTTACCGGGATGGCGAATACTTACTGAACCCCACCACCAGCCAGCTCGACAAATCCGATCTGGACCTGATTGTGGCCGGTACCGAAAAGGCAGTGCTGATGGTTGAATCTGAAGCCAACCTGCTGTCCGAAGAAACCATGCTGGGTGCTGTCATGTACGGTCATGAACAACTTCAGGCGGCAATCGCTGCCATAAAAGAGCTGGCTGCCGAAGTCAACAAGCCGGTCATTGAATGGACACCACCGTCGTCAGACGAAGCCCTGCGCAAGCGCGTGGCAGAACTTGCCGAAGCCGACATAACCACAGCCTGTCAGATAGCTGACAAAATGGAACGCTACGGCAGACTGCATGACATAGCGGCGTCAATCACCGAACAACTGACATCGACCGAAGAAAGCGCAGATACTGGCTGGAGCAAAGGCGATATTGGTAATGCCATCGACGAACTGAAGAAAAAAATCGTTCGAGATCGCATTCTGGCCGGAGAAAAACGCATTGATGGCCGCGATACCCGAACAGTACGGCCTGTCACCGTGCGCACCGGCGTACTGCCGCGCACCCACGGTTCAGCGCTGTTCACACGGGGTGAAACCCAGGCACTGGTAGTGACCACCCTGGGCTCCGGCCGTGATGCACAAATAATTGATGCACTGGAAGGGACCCGCCGAGACAACTTCATGCTGCACTACAACTTCCCGCCGTTCTGCGTCGGTGAGACAGGTCGCATTGGTTCGACCAAGCGCCGCGAAATCGGACATGGTCGGCTGGCGCGCCGGGGAATCAGCGCGGTCATTCCATCGCAGGACGAATTCCCCTACGTACTGCGCGTAGTATCGGAAATAACAGAATCGAACGGCTCAAGCTCCATGGCCAGTGTGTGCGGTACATCGCTGTCACTGATGGATGCCGGCGTTCCGATCAAGGCACCGATAGCGGGTGTCGCGATGGGACTGATCAAGGAAGGCGACAAGTTTGCAGTACTGACCGACATACTTGGCGACGAAGACCATCTCGGCGACATGGACTTCAAGGTGGCCGGCTCCGAAGAGGGCATCACAGCCCTGCAAATGGACATCAAGATCGACGGTATTACAGCGGAAATCATGCAACAGGCACTACAACAGGCGCATGAAGGCCGCATGTTCATACTGCAGGAAATGAACAAAGTCATCAGCGAACCACGGGCCGAAATGTCAGACTTTGCGCCGCAGATGCTAAGCATCAAGATCGACCCCGGCAAAATTCGGGAAGTGATCGGCAAGGGCGGCACCACCATCCGCGCCATCACCGAAAGCACGGGTGCCACCATTGACATAGACGATGACGGCAACATCAAGATCGCCTCCCCGGACAGAGGAGCGGCCAACGCGGCGCGGCGTGCCATCGAACGGATTACTGCCGATGTCGAATCCGGTCAGACATACGAAGGCAAGGTTGTACGCCTGATGGACTTTGGTGCCTTTGTCAACATCCTGCCGGGCAAGGACGGTCTGGTCCACATATCCCAGATATCAGAAGAGCGGGTAGAAAAAGTAAGCGATAAACTCTCAGAAGGCGACATAGTAAAAGTAAAAGTTCTGGAAGTGGACCGCCAGGGGCGCATACGCCTGAGCATGAAGGCGGTAGCTGCCGACTAGCAACTGAAACCGGACAACACACTGGCAGGAGCGTCCAGAGCAGTGTTACGACACCGCTGACCACCATGCTGATCATCGCCGATGAAAACATCCCGGCAGTAACCGAAGCCTTCGCCGCATTTGGACAGATACAAACCCTGCAAGGGCGGAAAATGCAGGCAACCGACATACGGCAGGCCGGATTGCTACTGATACGTTCCGTGACCAGAGTCAACCGGCAGCTACTTGACGGTAGCCAGGTTCAATTTGTCGGCAGCACCACCATCGGCACCGACCATATCGACCTGTCATGGCTGCGCTCAAAAGACATCGCATTTGCCAACGCCCCCGGCTGCAACGCCGTTTCCGCTGCCGAATACGTCATAGCCGCCGTCCTGCGATGTGCCTCCGACCGCCGCCTTGAGCTGGCGCACAAGACCATAGGCATTATTGGCTGTGGCAATGTCGGCTCCCGTGTACAGGCACGTTTTCAGGCCATGGGGCTGCAATGCCATATCTGCGACCCGCCACGTGCCGAACGTGAAGGCAATACCGGCTTTGTGGATATGCAAACCATCGCGACCGCGGACATTATAACAATCCACGTACCGCTGGAAAAAAAAGGCAGACACCCGACACACCGGATGATCGACAAGGCATTCATCGACAGCCTGCCGTCGGGAACCATCCTCATCAACACCTCACGCGGAGACATCATGGATGAAAAGGCACTCAAAAAGCGCCTGCTGGAGCACAATGACATACACGCCATTCTCGATGTCTGGCAGAACGAACCCGACATAGACGCCGGACTGGCAGCAAAGGCCGCGATAGCCACGCCCCATATAGCCGGCTACAGCATGGACGGCAAACTGCGCGCCACCGGCCTGATATACGAAGCCTGGTGCCGACTCAGCCATGCTGCACCGACATGGGACTACCGGCAAAAGCTGCCTGACCCGCCCCAACAACAACTCAACCTGCACAACATCGCAAGCCCGCTGCAAGCGATCGCAGCCACCCTGCCGGCAGCTTATGACATATCACACGACGACCACAATTTACGCAACCTGCTCAGCGATCCGGACAAGGATACAGCCACCGGATTTGACCAACTGCGCAAAAACTACCGGATACGTCGGGAATGTGCAGCATACCGGATTGCCGGCCGCAACCTGTCGGAAACAGCCGTATCCGCCCTGTCCGCATTTGATTTTGCAATAACCTGAACACCCTGGAGACATCAAGGAGAGTCCCTCTATGGAAACCCTGACAGAACGAATCCTGTATGCCGCCCGCTGGTTACTGGCACCGATTTATGTCGGACTCAGCCTTGCACTCATACTGCTGGGCATTAAATTTTTTCAGGAAGTCATACACTACTTCCCGTTGATATTATCCATGTCCGAAGCCAGCCTGATACTGACCATACTCTCCATGGTTGACATGGCACTGGTAGGCGGCCTGATCGTCATGGTCATGTTCAGCGGCTATGAAAACTTCGTCTCCCGCATCGACATAGCGGAAGGTGTTGAAAAACTGTCATGGCTGGGCAAGCTCGACGCCGGCTCACTCAAACAAAAGGTGGCGGCCTCCATCGTTGCCATATCCTCGATCCACCTGCTGCAAAAATTCATGAACATAGAACAGATAGAGAACGACAAACTGATGTGGTACGTCATTCTGCACATGACATTCGTCCTGTCGGCACTTGGCATGGCCTGGGTCGATAAAATCAACCAGCACTGAAACGACAGAACTCATGGATCGATTCACCGGCGCTCACTTTTACCGAAACACACCTCTGATACAGACAACGAGCGCACAGATTCCCAATGATATTTCCCCGACCTGCATGGGCACCCCGAAAATAAACTCGACGAACTTCCGGCAAATGAGTATCTTTATCGGGCTATGGACCTGAACTACCTCGAATTTGAACAACCTGTCGTCGAGCTGGACGAAAAAATTTCCGAGCTGGAAAATGCCAGCAAAAACGGAGACTTCAATATTGAAGAAGCGCTCGACAGCCTGCGTGAAGAACGCAGCAAGATGATCGAGCGCATCTTTTCCAGCCTGACGCCATGGCAGACCGCACAAATGTCACGCCACCCCCGGCGGCCCTATACCCGCGACTACATCAACCGCATACTGACCGACTTTCAGGAACTGCACGGTGATCGGGCCTACGCCGATGACCCGGCCATTATTGGCGGTCTGGCACGCTTGGAAGGCCGGCCGGTCATGGTCATCGGCCACCAGAAAGGGCGCGACACCAAAGAAAAGATCCGCCACAACTTTGGTATGCCCCGTCCAGAGGGCTATCGCAAGGCCCTGCGGCTGATGAAAATGGCCGAAAAATTCGACATACCGATACTGACATTTATCGACACCCCCGGAGCCTATCCGGGCATAGGTGCCGAAGAACGCGGTCAAAGCGAAGCGATAGCCCGCAACCTGCACGACATGGCCGACCTCAAAGTACCGATCATCAACACCGTAATAGGCGAGGGCGGTTCGGGCGGTGCCCTGGCCATCGGTGTCGGAGATCGCCTGATGATGCTCGGTTACAGCACCTACTCCGTGATCTCACCGGAAGGCTGTGCCTCCATCCTCTGGAAAAGTGCCGACAAAGCCGAACAAGCGGCGGCTGCCATGGGCATTACAGCCGACCGACTGCAACAACTCGGCCTGATAGACCGGATAATAGAAGAACCGCTTGGTGGTGCCCACCGTGACCCGCAAAAAATGGCAGAAACCCTGCAAGAAACCCTGTCAGCCACACTCAGCGAACTGCGGCAAATACCGATCAACGAGATACTGCAACAACGCTACCAGCGCCTGATGAACTACGGCCAATACAAAGAATAACAGCCTGCACAGGCCGCACAACAGCCGACACATGCCCTGTACCGCCAGACAACTGCAAACCCTGTGCAGACAGGCCGGCGACATCCGCCGCCTCTGGATAGCCTACAGTGGCGGCATCGACTCCCATGTCCTGCTGCACCGCACCCATGCACTGCGCCCGCACCTGCCTGCAATAGCCGGAGCCATCCACATCCACCACGGACTAAGCCTGCAGGCCGACGACTGGCAAAACCACTGCCGACGAATCTGCGTCCAGATGGGCATTCACTGCATAACCAGAAAAGTGACCCTGCACGAAGGCGAAGGACCGGAAGATCAGGCACGCACGGCGCGCTATCAGGCCCTTGCCGCAATCATACAACCCGGTGATGCACTACTGACCGCCCAGCATCAGGACGATCAGGCAGAAACCCTGCTGCTGCAAGCGATACGCGGCGGCGGGCCACGCGGCATAGCGGCCATGCCACCGATAGCACCCCTCGGCCATGGCCACCTGCTCAGACCCCTGCTGACCACCAGCAGACAACAGATAAGCGACTATGCCCGCCGGCACCGCCTGCAATGGCAGGAAGACCACACCAACCAGGACACCCGCTACGACAGAAACTACCTCAGAAACGAAATCATGCCACTGCTCAGACAACGCTGGCCGGCAGCCGCCCGCACCCTGGCCCGCACGGCCGCACACACCGCCGCACTGCTCGACCAGACCGACGCATTGCTTGAGCGCGAACTGCAAAACAACCGGGGAAAACAGCCAGACACACTCTCAATCACCGCCCTCGGCAGACAACCGGCCGCGCTGGCCAGCCTGCTGATCCGGGCACAATGCCAAAAGCAACAGATGACACCGCCGGCGACCGCCCACATCAGAGAACTGCTGGAAAAGCAACTCCATGCCGCCCCGCACCGCCAGCCTCATATCAACTGGCCGGGTGGCGAATTTCGCCGCTATCGGGATGACCTGTACATCAACCACCCGCTGCCGGCAGCAGATACGACAGACTGGCAGCATGACTGGAGTGGCGACGGCCCGTGCCGCATCCCGCAACTCGGAGGCATACTCAAACTGACCGAAACCGTCGGCAGAGGGCTGCGACCGGAACTGGTGCGTCAGGGCATACAGGTCAGGCCGCGTCGCGGCGGCGAAACCTGCAAAATACAGGGAGACAACCACACCCGCACCCTGAAAACAATCTACCAGCGTCACGGTATTCCGCCATGGCAACGGCACACAATCCCGCTGCTCTACATACAGGGCGAACTGGCAGCGATAGGAGAACTGGCCGTCAGCCGACAGGCAGGTGTACAACCGACCCAAACCGGACTCAGCGTAAGCTGGCAGAAAACGGCCTGACGAACGGCTGCTGCCGGCAAACAGGCTGCCACCAATGAAAAAACCAGAACACAACTACCGGATCATGGAATGCTTTTGCAGGCGCTCCCCGACCATCGACATACGATTCTCCACGCTGCCCATACGATTACTGACCTGCCTGATAAGGGAATGAGTTACAGCCGACTGCTCCCGCTGCTCATCTTTCAACGCATCAATCTCATCACGCAGATGGCTAACGATCTCAAGCGTTTGTCGGCATAAATCCTCCAGCCTCTCGATACGCCGGGACAACTCAGGGTCCATGATCTCTCTCCTTGCAGTAGTGGACCGGAAAAATAGCAATATACGGTGATGAATGCTACAGGTAAATTGGCATAAAATCAGCTTCGATACCGGTAAAAACACCATTCGACAGCAGCAACCACACCATAAGCCATTGAATAGAAAGAAAAAAGATCGCAAAACCACTTTTCAGCAGCCGCCGCACGATATCGGGCCTTGACGGCCGGCAGGGAATGTAAAAAAATCAATCCAATAGCCCGATTTTACTACCAATCATCCATCGGCTATGCTAAACTCGATAAAACACACTTGATAATGTCGAACTGAAACACAGGAGAGACAAAATGACCAATGCAGGAAAAGGGCAGCCGGACAACGCCGGCAATGCCGAGCAGAACATGAAAACAGCGGCCAGAGCCATGACCGAAAGCAAGAACCGTCATTCCTGCGAAAGCAGGCCCGTCATTCCTGCGAAAGCAAGCCCGTCATTCCTGCGAAAGCAAGCCCGTCATTCCTGCGAAAGCAGGAATCCAGAAGATGGAATTGATTAAAAAGAGCAATCCAGAGAGGGTAGATTTATATGGAGAATTGGTTTGAGTGGATTCCTGCTTGCGCAGGAATGACAGAGGCACAGCCGGGGATGACAGGCGCAGCCAGAGATGACGGAGGCGCAGTCAGGAATGACGAGGGCAGCCAGTTCAGGGGTGACTACTGTCAAAGCCTGTCATTACTGAGAAAGCAGGAACCGTCATTCCTGCGAAAGCAGGAATCCAGAACATGGAATTGATTGAAAAGAGCACTCCAGAGTGGATAGATTTATATGGAGAATTGATTTGAGTGGATTCCTGCTTTCGCAGGAATGACAGTGCCCCGGCCGGCTGCCATACACCGGTTGCATACCGGTCAGGCAGGGCGGGGAATGTGAAAAAAACCTGAAAAGGAGTTGAGACAATGATGAAGCACAAAGACAAAT
>JAJDYQ010000041.1 GCA_022825085.1 Gammaproteobacteria bacterium | reverse complement strand
TTTCACAATGGGCTAATCTGGCCTTATCCGGTGACAAGCTGAATGCACAGCTAACCGTGCGCATTGTCGATAGTCAGGAAATCCGGGCACTCAACTCCCGGTATCGCAGCAGGGACATACCAACCAATATATTGTCTTTTTATTATGACGACGAGCCGTTGTTCTCGCAGGCCAATATACCAAATATACTCGGTGATCTGGTTATCTGTGCGGATGTTGTGCGACAGGAAGCGGCAGAAAGACAGTGCCCTGTGGAAAATCATTGGGCACATTTAACCTTGCACGGGGTACTGCATTTGCTGGGCTATAACCATGAAACCAGACGACAGGCGGCAGAAATGGAGCGCCTTGAAATCAGGTTGCTGGAAACCCTGAACATCCAAAATCCTTATGAGGTATTCAACAATCAGGCATGAGTGAAAAGAAAGACAGGCTGGAGAGCAAAGGCTGGCTCGAACGATTAAGTCAGGCATTACTTGGCGAACCACAGGACCGTGAACAACTGGTCGATCTGTTGCGTGATGCGCAATCCAGGAATTTACTTGCCGAGGATGTCCTGGCAATGGTCGAAGGTGCGCTGGAGGTTGCCGAACAGGATGTGCGGGACATTATGGTGCCACGCGGACAAATGGTCGTGGTCCATCGAGATGCACCTATCAGTGACGTATTAAAAGTTATTGTGGACTCTGGACATTCGCGCTTTCCTGTAGCGGCAGAAGACAAGGACGAAGTATCCGGCATCCTGCTGGCAAAGGATTTGTTGCAGTTTTTTGCCGATGACAAGGATGAAAATTTCAACATCAGGGAATATCTGCGTCCGGTTGTTTATGTGCCGGAAAGCAAGCGGTTGAATGTCCTGCTTGCCGAATTTCGTTCCAATCGTAACCATATGGCGATTGTGGCGGATGAATATGGTGGCGTCAGCGGCCTGGTAACGATAGAGGATATTCTGGAGCAAATCGTAGGTGATATTGACGATGAACATGACACGGACCTTGGCAGTAATATCCTCAAACATGAGGATGACCTGTTTGTCCTTCGGGCGTTTACCGGCATTGATGAGTTCAACGAATATTTTCATACAGACTTTCCCGACAATGATTATGAAACCATTGGTGGCATGATTATGCACCATCTGGGACATGTACCAAAACGACAGGAAGAGATAATAATAGGCCAGTGCTGCTTCAAGGTGTTGCGAGCGGATAGCCGCAGAATTTATATGCTCGAATTGCGACGCCTGCAGCCGGATATGTTTGCCGCCAAAGACATCCGGCCTTAATGTTCTGGTCAAACTGGAAGGCCGATGTTCTGTCGCTGATTGCCGGTGCTCTATTGCCTCTGGCTTTTGCCCCGTTTTCGTGGTGGCTGGTAGTTATAGTTTCTTTGTTGCTGTTGTTGATGAGCATCCAGAATGTTTCCGCAACACGAGCTGCATGGCGCGGTTATCTGTTTGGTATCGGGTACTTTGGTATCGGGGTTTCCTGGGTTTATGTCAGCATCCGGCTGTTTGGTAATGCCACAACACCGTTGGCAGCTACCATTACACTGCTTTTTATTCTGGTACTGTCAGCCTATACCGCACTGGCGATCTGGGTGGTTCGCAAATTGACGGCAGATGCCCCACCCGCTGTCTTACTGCTGGTATTTCCGTCAGTCTGGATACTCACTGAATGGCTTCGGGGCTGGCTGTTTACCGGTTTCGGTTGGTTGCAGATTGGCTATGCCTTTGTTGACTCACCACTGGCGGAATATGCACCATGGTTCGGCACATTGGGAATTGGCTATCTGGTACTTATCACTGTCACAGCCATCTTTATGATGCTATCGGCGGGTATTAATAAACAGATGAAGGCCATTTCCCTTGCCCTGACCATTGGCATCTGGGGCGTTCCCATGGCTATGGATCTACCGACTTATACACGGATGGATGGCGACGCGATCAATGTAGCCCTTGTTCAGGGCAATGTATCACAATACATTAAATGGCGAAAAAGCCAGCGTCAGCCGACCCTGAACATGTATCATCAAATGACTGAACAGCACTGGGACAAGGATGTCATTATCTGGCCGGAGACAGCGATACCGGCTTTTAAGCGGGATGTATCGACATACCTTGATGCCATACATCATGCGGCCCGACTATCCGATACCATCTTGATGACAGGGTTACCTATCCGTGGACAAAATGGTGATTACTATAATGCACTGACCGTACTGGGAAGCACGAACCTTAAAGATAAAGCCACCTATCTAAAGCGTCGTCTGGTTCCATTTGGCGAATACCTGCCGCTCAAATTTTTACTGGAACCTGTCCTTGGTTATCTGGAGATTCCAATGTCGGACTTTTCTGCCGGAAGTCAGGAAAAGCCTTTGATCAAGGCCGCCGAACATCAGGTTGGTGTCCTTATCTGTTATGAAATCGCCTTTGCCGGCGATGTCATGGAAGCACTCCCGGAGGCATCCTATCTGGTCAATATCAGCAATGATGCCTGGTTCGGTGATTCACTAGGCCCACATCAGCATCTGCAGATTACACGTATGAGGGCAATAGAAACCGGACGCTATATCCTGCGTGCAACGAATACCGGCATATCGGCGGTTATTGAGCCAACCGGCAGGGTCCAGGCAAGCCTTGCAAATACACGGCGGGGCGTGCTTGCCGGTCAGATTCACAGTGTCAATGGGCAGACTCCCTACAGCCACTATGCTGATTACCCGCTGATTGCTGTGTTGTCAGTCATGCTGCTACTGGCCCGGTACATTCGTCGTGTTTAATCTGGAAGTGGCGCCCGGCAGGATGGCAACGCTGTCAGGCTTTGGTAACAGCAGATATCGTGAGAACAGGCGTGACGAACTGAAATGTAACTGCAAATATATTTGCATCAAGTCGTACCTCAGTAAAGCCCGCAATGCTGCATTTCCCCAGTGATCGATACGGAGCTACATAACTAAATCAGGATTACGGACACAGCCGCCATGATATTAATGCCGTCATCGTTTTAACATCCTTGATAGCGCGTCCTGACACAGAAGTTTGAGCATTTTCTGTTTTCAATATATGATCTCCCTGGATTGTATCCACCCATATCAGTTTATACAAATGCTCGCAGAATCATGAGTACTATCGACAGTTCTCAGCCAATCAAAGCGGAATACATATGAAAAGCATATCGAGCCATGAGTAAAGCAGCCAACATGGCAGAAAAATATAATCCTCAACAACTGGAGGCAGCGGCCCAGCAATACTGGGAAAAGAATCAGTCATTCAAAGCTGTTGAACAACCCGGCAAAGAAAAGTTTTACTGCCTGTCCATGTTTCCCTACCCCAGCGGCAAGTTACACATGGGGCATGTACGTAACTATACGATCGGCGACGTGATCTCCCGCTATCAGAGGATGCAGGGCAAAAATGTTCTGCAACCGATTGGCTGGGATGCCTTTGGCCTGCCGGCTGAAAACGCAGCCATTAAAAATGCCCGCTCACCTGCGGCATGGACTTATGACAATATCGAATATATGAAGGGTCAGCTCAAGTCATTGGGCTTTGGTTATGACTGGGACAGGGAACTGGCTACCTGTGACGCAGATTATTATCGCTGGGAGCAGTGGTTGTTCACTCGCCTGATGGAAAAAGGTCTGGCCTATCGTAAGAAAGCAACAGTAAACTGGGACCCCGTTGATCAGACGGTGCTCGCAAACGAGCAGGTTATTGATGGTCGTGGCTGGCGCTCCGGTGCAGTGGTTGAAAAACGCGAAGTCGAGCAGTGGTTTTTGAAGATTACAGATTATGCACAGGAACTGTTCGATGGTCTGGATAAATTATCAGGCTGGCCGGATCAGGTTGTTGCCATGCAGCGCAACTGGATCGGTCGTTCAGAAGGCGTGATGGTCGATTTCAGTATCGAAGGAACCGATCAAAAGCTCACCGTCTTTACTACACGTCCGGACACCTTGATGGGCGTGACCTACATGGCCATTGCTGCGGAGCATCCTTTGTCGCTGCGAGCGGGCGAAAGTAATGGAGATATTGCCGCTTTCATTGACAGATGCCGGCATGGCGGTGTTTCGGAAATTGAAAGAGAGACGATGGAAAAGGAAGGCATTGCCCTGGATATTAACGCCGTACATCCAATTACGGGCAGTACTGTACCCGTATATGCTGCCAACTTTGTCCTGATGGGCTATGGTACCGGCGCGGTGATGGCCGTGCCTGCCCACGATGAAAGGGATTTTTACTTTGCCAGAAAATACGGACTCGCGATTAAACCGGTGATAGTTCCTGCACACTGGAAAGACAAAGAGATTAGCGAGCCAGACAATAACCACCGGACTCCTGCATTATCAATCAAGGATGAATCACCGTTAATATGGCTTGAATGGGATGAAAGGTTCAGTGAAAAAGGCATTTTAAGGTGCTCTGGTCAGTTTAACGGGATGACCTCAGATGAAGCGTTTAACGCCATAGCCGAGCACTTG
The DNA here is from genome assembly GCA_022825085.1 of Gammaproteobacteria bacterium. Taxonomy (GTDB): domain Bacteria; phylum Pseudomonadota; class Gammaproteobacteria; order JAJDYQ01; family JAJDYQ01; genus JAJDYQ01. The sequence goes on along the minus strand of JAJDYQ010000041.1, from coordinate 36,644 downwards.
AGCGAATCCGGCAAAGGCAGCAGACAAGTCAACTTCCGCTTGCGTGACTGGAGCGTTTCCCGTCAGCGTTACTGGGGCTGCCCGATCCCGATAGTTAAAACTCCTCAAGGCATGAAACCCGCAGCCGAACTCCCGGTAAAGCTGCCCAAAGACATCATTGTCGATGGCACTGGTTCGCCGTTGAAACACATGCCAGAGTTTTACGATCTTGGCGATGGCCTTGAGCGCGAGACTGATACCTTTGACACTTTTTTTGAGTCGAGTTGGTATTACGCACGCTATTGCTGCCCAGATGCTGACCAGACGATGGTGGATCAGCGCGCTAGATACTGGCTACCGGTTGATCAATATGTAGGCGGCATTGAACATGCAATTTTACACCTTCTATATGCCAGATTTTTTAACCGACTTATGCGAGACGAAGGCCTGATAGATAATAGCGAACCATTTACACGTTTGCTCACCCAGGGCATGGTGGTCGCGGAAACCTGGTACCGTCCAAAGGAAGATGGTTCCAGAGAGTGGTTTAATCCAGATGATATCGAAATCAAAAAAGATAACATGGGGAAAATCATAAGCGCGAAGCTGAAGTCAGATGGACAATCAGTTTTTTCAGGTGGCATCGAGAAAATGTCAAAATCAAAAAATAACGGAGTCGATCCTCAGGCATTGATAGATCGGTATGGCGCTGACACCGTGCGCCTTTATACCATTTTCACTTCGCCACCGGAACAATCACTGGAATGGTCAGATGAAGGCGTGGAAGGTGCTTCACGCTTTATGAAGCGTCTCTGGAATCTGGCTATTGCCAACCCGGAAATCGGCAAATTGGCTACAGATAATGACATGAAGAACAATCAGCAGGATGCCAGAAGAGAAGTGCATACGCATCTGAAAAAAGCCTTGTTCGATTATGAACGCCAGCAGTTCAATACAGTTGTGTCTGCTTGTATGTCAATTGTCAATACGCTATATAAGCTCGGTGACCATGATGATGAAAAACGACTGCTTGCTGAAGGTTTGAGCATTGTTATTAGACTGTTAAGCCCGGTTGCACCGCATATTACTCATATCTTATGGCATGAACTGGGTTATGGCGATGATATTCTACATGCACCATGGCCTGAGGTTGATGAAGCCGCGTTGATACAGGATTCGATTGAAATGGTGGTGCAGCTCAAAGGCAGGGTACGCGGCAAAATAAAAGTACCCGCAGGTGCCAACAATACAACCATTGAAGCAGCTGCTCTGAAAAATGAAAATGTACAACGGCTTATTGGCAACTCTGAGATACGAAAAATAATAGTGGTGCCTGACAAGCTGGTTAATATCGTAGTATAATCCCAAAGTGATAGAGAAACTACCACTATACAAATATCTGCTCCAGCCTTAGTAGTCAGAGTTTGTGCTTCTGATATACCTTATTATAAATGCCCCCAGGTTATGACTATAAAGCAGAAAAAGTAAAGTTTGTTTTTGAACCAAAAGATGAAGCTCATCCGTGGTTGGTTCATCTGTTGCACCATCGACATAATCAAGGTTTTTCTTAAATCATCAGCGTGTTGGCATCGTCTATCGAAAATTGCAGTTGAATCCGCACATCAAATTCCAGAAGTGGATTGTACACAAAAAGCATTATGTCTTCTTTATACCATAGCGTAGATTTTCGGGCGGAATTAAAATACCATAGTCGGCCTGTTGAAAGCGGTCACCACTTTCAGCGTCCACTTGCTCAAGCTGGATTTCCAGTATCAGATAAACCATGAATGACAAAACCCAACAACTCGAGCGGATCCTGAATGAGCGCATCCTGTTTCTGGATGGTGCCATGGGTACCATGATCCAGCGCCATAAACTGGAGGAGGTCGATTATCGTGGTGATCGGTTTGCCGACTGGGACTTCAATCTTAAGGGCATGAACGACCTGCTGGTTCTAACCCAACCGGATATTATCAGCGAAATCCACCGAGCCTATCTGGAAGCCGGGGCCGACATTATTGAAACGAATAACTTTAATGCTACACCCTCTGATCTGACTCGCTATGGCCTTCAGGATTATGCCCATGAGATCAATATGGAAGCAGCCAGGCTCGCCCGCGCCTGCGCCGATGACTACTCAACCAGCGACAAACCCCGTTTTGTTGCAGGTGTGCTGGGCCCGAACCAGAAAACGGCCTCGGTATCGGTTGATGTGAACGACCCCGGTGCGCGCGCCATTACCTTTAATGATCTGGTTGAGGACTATGCGATTGCAGTGCGCGGCCTTATTCAGGGCAATATCGACATTATTCTCATCGAAACCGTCTTCGATACTCTGAATGCCAAGGCCGCCGTGTTTGCCATTAAACAGGTCTTCGCTGAAGAAAACACAAGTCTTCCGATCATGATTTCCGGCACCATTACCGATACATCAGGGCGCACATTGACCGGCCAAACAGTTGAAGCATTTTATAATTCGCTGCGCCATGCCGAACCGATTTCCATTGGCTTGAACTGTGCGCTCGGACCGGATGATCTACGTCAGCATGTCGAGGAAATGTCACGTATTTCGGAATTCCGCGTTAACACTCACCCCAATGCCGGCCTGCCCAATGAACTTGGTGAATATACTCTAACACCGGCACAAATAGCCGAACAGGTTGCCGAATGGGCCGATTCAGGCTTTGTTAATATTCTGGGCGGCTGCTGTGGTTCCACACCGGAGCATATCCATGCCATTGTCGAAGCCGTCAAAGACAAAAAGCCACGCCTGCTTCCCAAGATCGACACCAAATGTCGCTTGTCCGGTCTGGAACCACTCAATATTGGTGGCAAGTCGTTATTCGTCAATGTGGGCGAACGTACAAACATTACCGGTTCGGCAAAGTTCAAGCGCCTGATTCTGAATGAGGAATATGAAGAAGCACTCGATGTTTGCCGTGAGCAGGTTGAGAATGGCGCTCAGATAGTCGATATCAATATGGACGAAGGCATGCTTGATGGTAAGGCGGCCATGACTCGTTTTCTGAGTCTGTGTGCCTCCGAACCGGATATTTGCAAAGTCCCTTTTATGATTGATTCATCCAAGTGGGAGATTATCGAAGCCGGCCTGCGCTGTATCCAGGGCAAGCCCATCGTCAATTCTATATCACTCAAGGAAGGTGAAGAAAAATTCTGTCAGCAGGCCAGACTCTGCCGCCATTATGGTGCGGCTGTTATTGTAATGGCCTTTGACGAAACCGGTCAGGCCGATAATCAGATACGCAAGATCGAAATATGTACACGTGCCTATGGAATTCTGGTTGATAAAATTGGCTTTCCGCCGGAAGATATTATTTTTGATCCGAACATTTTCGCGGTTGCAACCGGTATCGAAGAACATAACAACTACGGGGTTGATTTCATCGAGGCCACGCGCACAATCAAGAGTACTCTGCCACATGTCATGATATCAGGTGGCGTATCCAATGTCTCATTTTCATTCCGCGGTAACAATACGGTACGCGAAGCCATACATGCCGTATTTCTATACCACGCCATCAATGCCGGCATGGACATGGGCATTGTCAATGCAGGTCAGTTGGCTATCTATGACGATCTACCTGTTGAGTTGCGCGATGCCGTTGAAGATGTCATCCTGAATAAAGATCCTGAAGCGGGTGAGCGTCTGGTTGCTCTGGCACCGAAATATGCCGGTCAGTCTCAGGAAGAAAAGAAAGAAGATCTGGAGTGGCGCAGCTGGCATGTGGAAAAACGACTGGAGCATGCGCTGGTTAAAGGCATTACCGAGTTTATTGAAGACGATACCAGAGAGACACTGGAAAAACTGGGCCGCCCCATTCTGGTCATTGAAGGTCCATTAATGGACGGTATGAATATTGTTGGTGACTTATTCGGTTCCGGTAAAATGTTTCTGCCTCAGGTTGTCAAGTCTGCGCGTGTTATGAAAAAGGCTGTTGCCTGGCTGGAACCTTATCTGGAAGCCGAAAAAGCAGATTGTGCTGTCAGAACCCAAGGTAGAATTCTGATGGCAACGGTCAAAGGCGATGTACATGACATCGGCAAAAATATTGTTGGCGTTGTACTGCAATGTAATAATTACGAGGTTATCGACCTCGGCGTAATGGTACCAGCCGAAAAAATTCTACAAACCGCACGCCAGAAAAATGTCGATATTATCGGCCTGTCCGGCCTTATAACGCCTTCACTCGATGAAATGGTGCATGTCGCCGCAGAAATGCAGCGTCAAAATTTCAATATCCCGTTAATGATTGGCGGTGCCACCACATCCAAGGCGCACACCGCCGTAAAAATTCAACCACAATATGAGCATGGCACAATTTATGTTGCTGACGCCTCACGTGCTGTTGGCGTTGCCACAGCACTGCTGTCAAAAGAACAGAAACCAAACTATATGCAGGAACTAAATGAAGAATATCAACGCATCCGCGAACGCCGCGCAGGTAAAAATACAACCAACGGCCTGATCCCGGTTGATGATGCGCGTGCCAATGGCGTCCAGATTGACTGGCAGCATTACACACCGCCGGTACCGAATAAACCGGGCATTACCATACTGGATGATATTGATCTGAACAGTGTCATACCGTATATCGACTGGACATTCTTCTTCCACTCCTGGCAACTGAGGATGAAGTTCCCAAAAATCCTGCACGATAAAGAAAAAGGTGAACAGGCACACACGTTATATAACGATGCTCAAGCCATGCTGGAGAAAATTATTACTGAAAAATGGTTGACAGCCAAAGCGGTTATTGGTTTGTTTCCGGCCAATGCCCAAGGCGATGATATTGAAATATTCACCAACGACTCACGTTCCGAAACTCTAATCAGACTGCATTTCCTGCGCAAACAAAGTCAACAACCAGAGGGCAGGATGAACGAATGTCTGGCTGACTTCATTGCACCGAAAAGCTCAAACATAAAAGACTATATCGGAGGATTTGCTGCCACCGCAGGTATCGGCATCGACGACAGAATTATCGAATTTGAAAAAGACCATGACGATTACAACTCAATTATGCTCAAGGCACTGGCTGACCGGCTTGCCGAAGCGCTCGCCGAAATGCTGCATGAAAAAGTCCGTCGGAAGTTCTGGGGTTATGCTCATCAAGAAGAGCTCAGCAATGAAGATTTAATCGCCGAAAAATACCAGGGTATCCGGCCTGCTATCGGCTATCCTGCCAGTCCGGACCACACCGAAAAAGACTTGCTATGGAAACTGCTTGATGTAGAAAATAATACCGGCATCCGGCTTACCGAAAGCAGGGCCATGGTACCAGCCGCAGCGGTCAGCGGGCTTTATTTCTCGCATCCAGAATCAAAGTACTTTGCCGTTGGCAAAATAAACAGGGATCAAGTTGAAGATTATAGCCAACGTAAAGATATGGATATGAAAACCATAGAGAAGTGGCTTGGACCGAATCTGGCTTATTCTTGATTAGAAATTTCACTGAAATTGACTTGAATCATGGCTCAATATGCCCTGCTATTACCCACTCAGTCGGGTCCGGCAAAATGCAATGAGCGAACAGAGTGATCTAATTTGGCTTTTGAGTGACAGAACCTAAAAAACGGACAACATCTTCTCTGTTATCAACCTCAGCCAGTTCCTTCGCTGTTTGGCCCTGGTGGGTTTTCTTATGGATTTGAACACCACTTTCCACAAGCAGTTTCACAATATCAAGATTTCCTGCATGAGCGGCATAATGAAGTGCTGTCCACCCCTGTTCACTGCTTTTTTCCAGATCAGCACCTTTTCTGATGAGAAATTCTACAGAGTCGGGTTCCGCCATAAAAGCCGCCCAATGCAGGGGAGTCTGGTTAAAGTTACTGCGCCCGTTTATATTGGCACCCTTCGATAAGAGCAGCCCCGCCACCCGAGTATGCCCCCTGAATATGGCCATATGAAAAGGAGTGAATCTGAAAACCGATGTTTTCTGGTAAATGTCATGGCCCTGCTCCAATAGTCGGGATACCTTACTATAATCCCCATCCCAAGAGGCCATATGAAGCACCGTCAGGTTGCCATCACCCATAATACCGGCAGTATAAGCCTGCTTTGGATTTTCCCGCATCCATGCGACATCTCTTTCATAGCCACGTATAGCGAGAGCAATAATAATAATGACACCTATTATCGGAATTAAAGGTATTTTTTTCATGCCAGAGAACCCATCATTATTTGCCGGACTATCTTCATATAGGAAGATATGAACCATCCGCAGCTATATTAACACTTTTCGTGTCTCTGTTAGAATCACGGTTTCAGATCCATAAACAGCCTAACTACCAATGTACGAACCAGCCAATCAGACTATTCAGGGAAAGATCATGGTCGGCCTGTCCGGTGGCGTGGATTCGGCAGTGGCAGCCATGCTGCTAAAACGCAAGGGCTATAAAGTACATGGCCTGTTTATGAAAAACTGGGAAGAAGATGACGACGCCGAGTATTGTTCCGCCGAGAAAGATCTCAGAGTCGCTTCAGCCATTGCGGATAAACTGGATATTCCACTCGATACCATCAATTTCTCCACTGAATACTGGAACAGAGTATTTGAGTACTTTCTGAGCGAACTGAAGGCAGGTCGCACACCCAATCCAGATATTCTTTGCAACCGCGAAATAAAATTTCAGGCATTTCTGGACTATGCTCTATCCAAAGGCGCGGAAAAAATTGCTACAGGTCACTATGCATGCACAAAAAGGTATCCTGACAGAATTGAACTCAGGCGTGCAAAAGATAAAGGAAAAGACCAAACATATTTTTTACATCAGGTCTCTGGCCAGGCATTGATGAAGTCGCTGTTTCCCCTCTGCCCATATAAAAAAAAGGAAGTCAGAAAAATGGCCCAAAAAGCGGGCTTAGTCAATTATAACCGCCCGGACAGTACCGGTATTTGCTTTATAGGCAAGCGACGCTTCGATGATTTCCTGGCTGGATACTTTCCTAACCAGCCGGGGGAAGTGCGTTCAGTTGAAGGAGAGATCGTCGGGAAGCACCGCGGCCTGATGTTCCACACCATAGGACAACGCAAGGGACTGGGCATAGGTGGAAGAAAAAACAGCAGTGAGGCACCCTGGTTTGTCACAGACAAACGGCTGGAAGATAATGTTCTGATTGTCGCACAGGGACATGACCATCCCGCCCTCTTCTCCATCGGGCTACAGGCCAAATCATTACACTGGATCACGTCCACCCCGCCCCGACAGTTCCGCTGTACCGCCAGAACCCGCCACCGTCAGATCGATGCACTCTGCTCGGTAAGCCTGCGGGATAAGCATCAATGCAGGGTTATTTTTGACGAACCCATGCGTGCCATCGCACCGGGACAATCCGTTGTGTTTTATACCGGTGACATTTGTCTGGGCGGCGGTGTCATTGCATCCCCAATCAAGCACCAATAGGGTAATGCCTCCCTCTCCGCAAAGCAGTAGCGCCCGGGAAGTGGAGCTTACTCGCCATATAATGTATTCAGAAATATATTGCATTATAGCAGGAAGTTTGACATATGATGGCCCCGGCATTACAATCACAAACATCCTGCATAAGTTCTGAGGGAGGAGTATTACCCCCTCTTCCATAAACCTGTATCATACAGCTATGATAAAAAAATATGCTTACTATTTGAAAGAGGTATTATATTCATCCTCTATTTTACCAGAGTGGGCCAAACTGCACATAATTCAATGGCTAGAGAAGCTCAAAAATATAATTTACAGATTAAGTCTAGCGTACAGAGCTGCTCTGTACCCACTCACTCTCCTGATTAACAAAATCAATGAACCAGATATAGATAGAGGTAAAAGCAAGCGGACGGTAAAGATTTTACATTGTAATACAAGAGCAAACTTCACTGTCTTTAAAAGATATTTTAATACAAAAACAGGGTGGGGAGACCTGGAGTTTACTACTCAAAAATATGCAGACTATTATCTTGTAATTAATAACGCACTACACAGTCCATTCTCATATTACAACCCAAAGCGAACACTACTTTACTACATCGAACCTGCGGTCAGTGTAAACCAATGGGAACCCTGGTCGAAACCGGATGAAAGCAATGAATTCTTTCATGTGTCAAGATTACCCCATGGACGAATGCCCACGGTATGGTACCTGTCAAAATCATATCACTGGTTAAAAGAAAATTCAATCCCAAAGACAAAGGTACTCTCCACAATCACATCAGACCAAAATATGTTCCCGCTGCACAGAGAGAGATTAAAATTCATTAAAATACTCGATGAGAAAATCAATATAGATATATACGGGCGCAACAGACAGTATAACTCTGTGCTAAAAACTTTTTCTCAATACCGGGGGGCACTACTCCCTGATCTACATAAAGACGCTGGATTGTTTCCGTATAAATATCATTTTGCCTCGGAAAACAACATAGAAGATAGCTATTTTACAGAAAAGTTGACAGATGCGATTCTGGCTGAGTGTCTGTGTTTCTACTATGGGACAGAAACAGCCGGAAACTGGATAGACAACAAGGCATTTGTTCATATAGACATAACAAAACCCACTGAAGCAATCAACATCATAAAAAAGGCAATTGAAAACAACGAATGGGAAAAGCGCATACAGATTATTCGTAAGGAAAAACAAAAAATACTCGATGAAATGAACCTGCTTGCCGACATTGAGCGCGTCATAAAATCAAAAGATAATCTGACAAACAAATCTGCTCACAGCAATTCTGGCAGTTTACCTGGTTCCTAGGTGTCCAGATCTGCCACTAAACCTGCAAACCTGTTTTAGTATGATAAAAAATATTCTCACCGTTTGTTTAAGAGCATTATATGAGTCCAGTCGGCCAGAGGGGCGCAAGTTGCTACTAAGAGCATTACTAATAAGGTGTAAAACTGCTCTGTACCCGCTCATTCTCCAAATTAACAAAATCAACGAACCAGATATAGATAGAAGTAAAAGTAAGCGAACAGTAAAGGCTTTATATTGCAGCTCAAGGGAAAATATCGCTGTTTATGAAAAACATTTCAATACAAAAACAGGATGGGGAGACCTGGAGTTCACCACTCAAAAATATGCAGACTATTATCTGATCATTGATAATGTACTATACGGTCCGTTCTCATACTATAACCCAAAGCGGACACTGCTTTACTACGCGGAACCTGCTGCAACTGTAGACCAATGGCCCTCCTGGTCAAAGCTGGAAGAAAAGAATGAATTCTTTCATATATCAAGATTGCCCCATAGCCGCATGCTTACGGTATGGTGGCTGTCAAAATCATATCACTGGCTAAAAGAAAATTCAATCCAAAAGACAAAGGTACTCTCCACAGTTACATCAGATCATGATATGTCCCCGATTTATAGAAAGAGATTAGCATTCATCAAAATACTGGATGAGCAAATCCGTATAGACATATATGGGAGGAGTCGGTCACCCAACTCTCAGCTAAAAACCTTCTCTCAATACCGGGGAGAACTATTGCCTGATCTATGTAAAGACGATGGATTATTTCCATATAAATATCACTTTGCTTCGGAAAACAATATAGAAGATAATTATTTTACAGAGAAACTAACAGATGCAATTCTGGCCGAGTGTCTGTGTTTCTACCATGGAACAGAAACAGCCGGAAACTGGATAGACAGCAGGGCATTTATTCATATAGATATAGCAAAGCCCATTGAAGCAATCAACACCATAAAAAAGGCAATTGAAAATAACGAATGGGAAAAGCGCATCCAGATTATTCGTAAGGAAAAACAGAAAGTACTCGATGAAATGAACCTGCTTGCCGATATTGAGCGCGTCATAAAATCAAAAGATAACTTTTAGAATAATATGATCACTCAAACATCAATCCCGGATACCAAAAGCAGCCCGGACTAATGATTTTAACAGCATGGCAATCTCTCTACTCCCACAGAATACCAAAAATCCTCATTTCTATGCAGACTGCACTGCAGTAGCCGCGATAACGTTATAGATATCATCAACAGAACAGCCACGAGACAGATCGTTTACAGGACGTTTCAATCCCTGTAATAATGGACCAACAGCTATGGCCTGACCAAATCTCTCGGCAATCTTATAACCGATATTACCGGCATCCAGATTAGGAAAAATTAACACGTTAGCGCACCCCCTGACTTTAGAGTCAGCAACCTTCTTGCTGCACACTTCGGGAATCAGCGCTGCATCAAGCTGTATCTCACCATCAATCAGCAGTTCAGGCATACGTTCTCTCACAAGTCCTGTTGCTTCTGAAACCCGTGATACGCGGCTATGAGATGCACTGCCCTGTGTTGAAAACGACAGCATTGCGACACGGGGTTCATCATCAAGTAATGTCCATGCACTTTGAACAGATGAAATAGCGATCGATGCCAGTTGCTGCGCATCGGGATCAATCACTAACCCGCAGTCTGAAAAAATATAGTCTCCCTTCAAATGATGGAAGGGCTTGTCAAATACCATCAGGAAAAAACTGGAAACTATATTGCTTTCACTATCCGCACCAACGATCTGTATAGCATTACGAACCACATCAGCTGTTGTGGAAACAGCACCAGCAACCATACCATCAGCGTCATACCTCGCTGTCATTATAGCTGCAAACACAAGAGGGTCACAAACCAGCTTCATGGCCTGCTCTAATGTAACGCCTTTGTGCTTGCGTTTTTCATACAACACACCGGCATAATCCTCCAAACCAGCAAATGCTGAGGGTTCAATCAGGGTAACACCGGAGAGATTGCTATTGTATTCAATAGCACAGGTATTGATCTGCTGCCTGCTACCAACAAATATAATATCAGCGATACCATCCTCGGCAGCTTTTACTGCAGCCAACAGGATACGGGGATCATGACCCTCAGGCAAAACTATACGCTTAACATTCTCACTGGCTTTTTGATATAAACGTTCGAGGATGCCCATTGCATTAACACGTTATTCTAACGTACTGCAAACATCAGTATGCACAAGTCCTAAGGCAGGCCTGATAAGCTGTTATACGTAGTCTTTATATTTTTTCAGATAACGCACCGGCTTACTCAAGGCATCCTTGCGGAAAGGGTCACCCAGTTCGCGGGTACACATAATCTCAAGAATTGTTGTTTTGCCTTCATTCATCTGCCTGTCAACCGCCTTTTTCAAAGCAGCACCAACATCTTCGAGCCTGTCAATACAAACACCTTCAGCACCCATTGATTTACCGATTTCTGCCCAGCTTTCATTTTCAAGCTCGGCAGCAACAAAACGACGGTTATAGAAATCAACCTGATTCTTTTTCTCGGCACCCCATTGCCGGTTATGAAACACGACTGCAGTGACAGGGATATTATGGCGAACACAAGTCAGGGTTTCCATCATACTCATACCCCAGGCACCATCGCCCGCATAAGAAATTGCAGGGCGATCAGGGGCTGCAACCTTGGCACCAATGATGGTTGGAAAAGCATAGCCACAGTTACCCCAACTCATAGCTGCAAAAAATGAACGCGGACGCTCAAAGCGCAGATATGAGTTAGCCACTGAGTTAATATTACCGATGTCTGTCGAAACCATCGCATCCTCTGGTATTGCTTTTTCCAGCTCGCGTAATACCTGACGCGGGTGCAAATAATTACCCTTCTCTGCTTTTTGCTCGGCAACCATATCGAGAGAAAATGAGTCTTTTTCATGCGTCCACTGCTCCAGCTCGCTTTCCCAGGCTGCTTTTACATCCTTAATTTTTCCGGCACGCCCATCACGATCAGCATCACATACCAATGTACGGTCAGCAAGGCGTGCTGTTAATGCGCGTGCTGCGGCACCCGCATCACCACAAATACCAACAGAAATTTTCTTGACCAAACCAAGCATTTTGCGATCAGCATCAATTTGGATAATCCGGCAATCTTTTGGCCAGTAATCCATACCATACTGCGGCAGCGTACCAAATGGCCCGAGACGCGAACCCAATGCAACAACCACATCGGCTTGTGATATTAGCTGCATTGCAGCCTTCGAGCCCTGATAACCGAGCGGACCACACCACTGTGGATGTGAAGCCGGGAACGAATCATTATGCAGATAACTGTTCACAACCGGACAACCCAAGCGCTCAGCCAGCGCTCTGCAATCCTCAACTGCATCAGCCATTACTACGCCGCCACCAGAAATAATCACCGGAAATCTGGCCTCAGCCAGCATATCAGCCGCTGTCTTCAGAGAGTCATCACCACCAGGGCCACGGTCCAGATGCATCGGCTGCGGAATATCAACATTAATGTCGCCGTAAAAATAATCACGTGGAATATTCAACTGGACAGGCCCCATCTCACTCATTGCACGGTCAAAACAACGACCGGTAAACTCAGCCATACGATTCGGATTATTAACATGCCCCTGATATTGGGTAAACTCCTGAAACATCGGCAATTGATTGGCTTCCTGAAAGCCACCCAGTCCCATACCCATGGTGCCGGCTTCAGGTGTGACAATAACCACCGGAGAATGCGCCCAGTATGCAGCAGCAATGCCTGTTACAGAGTTTGAAACACCCGGGCCATTCTGCCCGATGCAGACACCATGGCGACCACTCACGCGCGAATAACCATCTGCCATATGTGCCGAGCCCTGTTCATGAACAACCGGAATAAAACGAATACCGGCCGGTGCGAAAATATCCATCGCATCCATAAACGCGGAACCCATGATTCCAAATATTTCAGTGACGTTGTTGGAAGCCAGAGTCTCTACAAATGCTTCACTGGGGGTCATACGTGTCATTGCTGTCTCCTTAAATCAGTAAGTTTGCTTATATCAAAGGCTGAAGCATCAATAGGCCACTGCCAAACAGTCAGGATAGTTTCGTTGACCATGCAAGTCAATGACTTTCTATCTGCCAGACCGGCGGATATACAGGAAAATTTCAGCATCGCTCAGGATCTTATCAGACCTTCTGCGCCGACTTATTTTCGGTCGGTAACGCCTCGAAGTTAAATACCAGTCCGTCATCATTGCAGGATACGAGAATTTTTCCGCCATGCACCAATTGGCCGAACAAAAGCTCATCGGCAATTTCCTTTTTAATGTGCTCCTGAATAACACGACGCATGGGACGGGCACCCATTTTCTGGTCATATCCCGTTCGTGCAATCCACTCTCTGGCATCAGGATCTACTTCCAGCACCACCTTCTTGTCATCCAGTTGGGATTGCAGCTCGAACAGAAATTTATCAACGACATTGAGTATATGCTCTTCCGACAGACTGTTAAACTGGATAATGGCATCCAGACGATTACGAAACTCGGGTGTAAAGACCTTTTTCAAGGCTTCCATCGTATCAGTCGAGTGATCCTGGGTAACGAAGCCCATGCTGGTGCGCTGGCTTTCAGTGGCACCGGCATTCGTTGTCATAATAATAATGACATTACGAAAATCTGACTGACGACCATTGTTATCGGTCAGCTTACCATGGTCCATGACCTGCAAAAGAATATTGAAAACATCAGGGTGCGCTTTCTCTATCTCATCCAGCAGCAAGACAGCATAAGGGTTTTTTACGACCGATTCGGTCAACAACCCTCCCTGATCGTAACCCACATAGCCGGGAGGCGCACCGATGAGCCTCGAAACTGTATGACGCTCCATATATTCCGACATATCAAATCTTATAATCTCGATGCCAAGTTCACGCGCCAGCTGTCTGGATACCTCGGTCTTTCCTACTCCTGTCGGACCAGCAAAAAGAAAGCTGCCAATAGGTTGTTCAGGATTATCGAGCCCTGAGCGTGCCAACTTGATAGCATCACTCAACACTGATATTGCTTCGTCCTGCCCGAATATAACGAGTTTCAAGTCTCGCTCCAGATTTTTCAGAGCGCTTTTATCATCAGCCGAAACATTTCTGGGTGGAATCCGGGTAATTTTGGCAATCGCCGTTTCAATCTCATGCACACTGATCGTTTTACGACGCCTGGATGCCGGCTTCAGGCGCTCTCTGGCACCAGCCTCATCAATAACATCAATGGCCTTATCCGGCTGATGCCGGTCATGAATGTATCGGGATGACAGCTCTACAGCTGTTTGCAGCGCTCTAGGTGTAAAACGCACTTCATGGTGCTTCTCAAAGCTTTCCTTCAGGCCTTTAAGAATCTTGATGGTCTCGGAGATCGATGGCTCAACCACATCAATTTTCTGAAAGCGCCGCGATAAGGCACGGTCTTTCTCAAAAATACCGCGGTACTCCTGATAGGTTGTTGAACCAATACACTTTAGTTCGCCGGAAGCCAACACCGGCTTAACCAGATTGGAAGCATCCATAACGCTGCCAGAAGTTGCACCAGCACCGATAATAGTATGTATCTCATCAATAAAAAGAATGGCATGTTCCCGATCCATTAATTCGGATATGACACCCTTAAGACGTTTTTCAAAATCACCACGATATCTTGTTCCGGCAAGCAGGGCACCGATATCAAGGGAGTAAATCGTCGCCGGCTTCAAGACATCTGGAACGTCTCCATCGACAATCATCTTGGCCAGGCCCTCCGCCAGCGCAGTCTTGCCTACTCCGGCTTCGCCGACAAATAGCGGATTATTCTTGCGGCGACGACAGAGTATCTGGGCCGTTCTCTCCATTTCATGCCTGCGACCAATCAGGGGATCGATCTTACCCTGTGCCGCCTGCTCATTAAGATTGACAGCAAAACTATCCAGAGGACTTTTCTGCTGCATTTCCTCGCCACCCTCATTCACCTCTTCATGGGATGTATCTTCGCCATAACGATCTTCTCCCAACGGCAAACCATGCGAAATGTAGCTGATAACATCCAGCCGGCTAATATCCTGATTACTGAGCAGATAAACTGCCTGAGAATCCTTCTCGACAAAAAGTGCCACCAGAACATTGGCACCAGTCACTCTGTCTTTACCTTGAGCTTGAACATGGAATACGGCACGCTGCAATACACGCTGAAAGGCCAGCGTAGGCTGCGTTTCCGTTTTTTGCGGATCAACAAGCAATGGTACCGTGTCCGTGATAAAAGCCATTAAATCGCTACGCAATGAGTCAATATTGGCACCACAAGCCATGAGCACATCAACCGCATCGCGGTCATCCAGAAGGGCAAGCAGTAAATGCTCCAAAGTAATGAATTCATGATTGCGCTTATAGGCATCACGAAAAGCATCATTCAACAAGCCTTCAAGCTCCTTATCGAGCATAGCTTTAATCTATCCTGATCGGTTACAATCGACAGCCGACAAAAACATTATTCCTCTTCCATGGTGCATAACAAGGGATGCTCATTCTGCTTTGAATATTGATTGATCTGCGTCATCTTGGTTTCCGCAACTTCCCGTGTAAAGACCCCGCAAATACCCTTGCCGCGCGTGTGAACATGTAACATAATCTGCGTTGCCTTCTCCCGATTCATGGCAAAAAAAATCTCCAAAACATGAACAACAAATTCCATGGGCGTGTAATCATCATTATTCAATACCACTTTATACATCGGAGGAGGCTTTGGCTTCGGACGTGCCACATCGGTTACAAGGCCCACTCCTCCATCGTGTTCATGGCTTTCATCACCGCTATTACCCGCCATCAATTCTTTTGATAGGTAATACATCACTGATAATTTCAAACAACCCGCTCCCCGACTACTTCATATTCGAGATAACTGCATCACCAAACTCAGAGCAGCTCAAAAGAGTTGCTCCATCCATCAAACGGTCAAAGTCATAAGTCACCGTTTTCGCTGCAATGGCACCTTCCATACCCTGAATAATCAAATCTGCCGCCTCGGTCCAGCCCAAATGGCGCAACATCATTTCTGCCGAGAGGATTATTGAACCGGGATTTACCTTATCCTGCCCTGCATACTTAGGGGCAGTGCCATGTGTAGCTTCAAACATCGCGACAGTATCCGAAAGGTTCGCACCTGGTGCAATACCAATACCACCCACCTGAGCTGCCAGAGCATCCGAGATGTAATCACCATTCAGATTCAATGTAGCAATCACATCATACTCTTCTGGTCGCAACAGGATCTGCTGCAGCATCGCATCCGCGATAACATCTTTAACAACGATCTCATGGCCTGTCCCAGGGTTCTGAAAGCTACACCATGGCCCCCCGTCCAGCTCGGCCGCTCCGAATGCTTCCTTTGCCACTTCATAGCCCCACTGCTTGAAGGCACCTTCAGTAAATTTCATGATATTGCCCTTGTGAACCAAGGTAACCGAGGCACGGTCATTATCGACTGCGTACTGAATAGCCTTTCGAATCAGACGCTTGGTACCCTCAGACGAGACAGGCTTAACTCCAATCCCCGATGTTTCAGGAAAGCGAATTTTCTGCACCCCCATTTCCTCACGCAGAAACCTGATAACCTTTTTCACCTCATCAGAACCTTCCTCCCACTCAACACCCGCATAAATATCCTCAGAATTCTCGCGAAAGATGACCATGTCGGTCTTTTCAGGTTCCCTAACCGGACTCGGCGTACCGGTGAAATAGCGCACAGGACGCTGACATACGTATAAATCAAGGGCCTGACGCAGCGTGACATTCAAAGACCGGATTCCACCACCCACCGGCGTCGTTAATGGCCCCTTGATTGAGACAACAGACTCCCTGACTGCATCCAGGGTCTCATCCGGCAACCAGACATCACCACCATAAAGCCGGTTCGCCTTCTCTCCCGCATAAACCTCCATCCAATAGATTTTACGCCTGCCCTCATAGGCTTTTTCCACTGCGGCATTCACGACTTCCAGCATGACCGGGCTGATATCCACGCCGATACCATCACCCTCAATGTAGGAAATTATCGGATTATCAGGAACATTCAAACGATTATCCTGATTAACCGTAATACGTTCGCCGCCCGCTGGAACCTGAATTTTTTCGTAAGACATGATGCCGCCCCTAATCTAGTCACACTTAACACAATACTGACATTGTAGCATATCAGACACTATTCAGGGGATTTTATCACATTAGCACTAAAAGTCACCGCTGGCATTTCATGCTCGAATCCAGAGAGAAATCATCTGAAATCTGCTCCCCGGATTACTGGTCAACACTTTCATCCGCAAACGAGAGGGATACGGCTTTTCGAGCGCTCTATCAGTTGCCTGATAATGAATTGTGGATGAGTTCGAGAGCTATATGGATTGAATCACGGCGACACTCTCATCTGAAGCAACGAATAAGCCGGGATATCCAGATAGTATCGTCACCTTCATGCCATTGCTGCTGCAAACCACTAGAGGCGTTCACCAGGCAACGCTGTACCTGCCCTGAACCAAGTAATACACCCCGACGGAAATCGCCAAACCCACTGCCTTGCTTTGGCAAGTCACTCACTGAACTTTATCATGCAAAACCGGCCGACCAAATCCGGGCCACTATCGCCCATCCAGCCATTCACCAATAGCCGACGGTATGATTTTCTGTGCCCGACCACTGACATAGATACCGATATGACCACCAGGAAATGACAATTCAGTGTAATCTTTGCTGCCGACTTTCTTTTTCAGTGCCCTGCTTGCATCTGGTGGAACCAGATGATCCTGCTCAGCATAGATATTGAGGATCGGCATTCTGATATCTTTCAGCTTAACTTCCATATTGCCGATCACCACATCATCGCTCATCAGCTTGTTACCCTGAAAAAAGTCCTTGATAAACTGGCGATAGGCTTCCCCCGCCTGATCCGGGCTATCGAATATCCATTTTTCCATGCGCATAAAACCCTCAAGTGCATCTGGATCATCCATCACATCGACCACGCTCAGATATTTCTGCCCCATCAACGCATAAGGCTTCAGATTCAGAAACATCCAGTTCAGCATATCGCCGGGTATATTCCCGCAAGTATCCACAAGCAGGTCAACATCGACATTCTGTACCCAGTGACTCAGCATATTGTCTCTGGTATGAAAATCGACAGGCGTTACCATAGTAATCAGATTTCTTACCCTGTCAGGGTGCATCGCGCTGTAACACACGCTGAAGGTACCACCCTGACAAATACCGAGCAGATTAATCTGCTCAATCTTATAAAGCTCTCTGAGCACGGAGACACAATCATCAATATAGCCGTTAATGTAATCGTCAAGCCCCAGATAGCGGTCTCCGGCATCGGGATATCCCCAATCGATCAGATAAACATCCTGTCCAGCATCCAGCAGCCCCCTGATGAGCGAACGGTCTTCCTGCAAGTCAGCCATATAGGGACGATTAACCAGCGCATAAACGATCAGTAACGGTGTCTTGTTGGTTACTTTCTTTTTAGACTGATATCGATAAAGCACCAGCTTATCATCGCGGTAAATTGCCTCACGGGGTGTTACTCCGGACGATATTTCACCTGTTTGCATCAGGCTGTGTATGCCTTTGGCAAACTTTTCATTGAATTGACGGACTTCGTTCAATATGTCCTGCGGTTTCATATTAACTGGACTCATGCTACTCTCCATTTTAATTAATTTTCATCATCCAGCATGGATCTGGCCTGCCTGACCCATTGTTCCCGTGTAATCCTGCCGGTTGCATTGATGGCCTTTTCCAACTCTTCAACAGACTGCCGACTCATGGCAGCCAACTGCTCCATGGCGGTGATGCCGTGCTCATAAAGCCGTTCCTGCATTTTAGAACCTATACCCTTGATCTGCGTCAGGTCATCTTTTTGTGTAACAACTTTTCGTGATGCAGTCTTCCTTGTGGTTTTCGACGGTTTTTTATCGGCCTCTTTTTCCAGAATATCCACCCTGCGGTTCAATGCAGCGAACTGCTTTCGCAACTCACGATTCTCGCGGCGAGCCTGCTGTAATTTGCTGGACAATGCATCCACATCTGTCTGTGTTGGCAAATGCATTGCCTCATACATGTCTTCCATCAGCTCACGGGAGGCCTGCCGAACAGCCATCAGACTATTGACCAAATCTCCATAGATCACTTGATACTCATCGCTCATGGCAAACTTGCCATAAACATCTTCGTTAACCTCGACCCAGAAATCATACAGCCCACGCATCGAATCAATCGGCTGCTCCAATTCATCAAGCCTCTTTTTCATTTCCTTGAACGACCGCATGCCCAGTCTGGCAAAGGCGATCCTGTAAGCCTTGAGGGCGTCCCCGTATTGGGCCAGGAGCTCCGAAAACTGCCGGATCTTTTCCTGCTTTTCGCGACCATAGCCCAGCGCCGGCATGCCCAACATTTTATCAAGCTGTTGACGACCCGGGCCCGCCCCAGGAAACATCATCGCGCTGAAGTCAGGAAACTCCCGGCCCTGTAGTGCCGCACCAGACATCATGGTGTCAATCGTACTCTGCCAGAACTTCATCACCATACTCTCGAAGCCGGGAATTCCCGGCATTTCTACATCGAAACCGGATTCAAGCTGCTGCTTCCATTGCTTGAAAGATGCCTGCATAGCCCCTAGCCAACTGTTTATAAGCTCTTCGTCAATGCTACCTTTTCCCGATCCGGCCCTGTAAAAAGCCTCAGCCATCTGCAGATAGCTTCTACCCATTCCGGTTGCACGCTCCATGAAGTCTTTTGCCGATTCAGGTGCTTTCGGAAAAAACATCTGCCGCCAACGGTCAAAGGCATCGACAAATGATTCTGACCAGAACTGCTCCATATCGGGAGCGACATTCGCTGCAAAGGATGGAAAGGGACTATCTGCTGTGGGATTCGACTGCATCCAACGCATCCAGTTTTGCCAGTAACTCTGCTGCGCTTTTTCCCACGCTTGACGACCCTGTCCAAACCAATCGGTGTTAGCTGAAGCCATTTTGTATGAGTCTCCTGAATAAGTTCACATATTCACAGTTGATTTCAGACAATCTAGCCGGTATATTGCTGCAATGCAATAGAAAGATACTGGATATTTATGATCATTATTCAGGCCAGTTACTTTAAGACCCACATTTTTTAATGGAGAACAACATGGATCAGAAAATTGTCATCGTTGCTGCCGCACGTACTGCTCTAGGCAGTTTTTCCGGTTCTCTGGCATCGGTTTCCGCCGCTGATCTGGGTGCCAAAGTTATTCAATCGCTTCTGGAGCGCAGCAATCTGAAAGCGGAGCAGATTGATGAGGTTATCATGGGCCAGGTTCTGACCGCTGGTCAGGGTCAAAATCCCGCCCGTCAGGCATCAATCAAGGCCGGCATTCCCGAAATCACTCCGGCCATGACTGTTAATATGGTTTGTGGAAGCGGACTGAAAGCCATCAATCTGGCAGCGCAGGCCATCATGGCCGGCGAGGCAGAAATAGTTGTCGCCGGTGGGCAGGAAAACATGTCACAATCTGCCCATATTCTTCCGAATTCGCGTAACGGCCAAAAAATGGGGGCATGGGAGATGCAGGACACCATGATCATTGATGGATTATGGTGTGCGTTCAACGACTGTCACATGGGCGTTACTGCCGAGAATATTGCGGATAAATACGGATTCAGCCGTGAAGACCAAGACCAGTTCGCCGCCCAATCTCAAAATCGTGCAGAAGCCACGCAACAAAAAGGGCTATTCAAGGACGAGATCGTGCCGATTACAATCCCACAGCGCAAAGGCGATCCCATCGTATTCGATACCGACGAATTCCCGCGCCACGGCACCACTGCAGAATCACTGGGCAAATTACGTCCAGCCTTCAAAAAAGACGGTACGGTAACAGCAGGCAATGCCTCCGGCATCAACGATGGTGCCGCAGCCGTAGTGGTCATGCGGGCTGAAAAAGCCGCACAACTTGGCCTGACACCCATGGCGCGTATCGCCGGCTTTGCCAGTGCCGGTGTTGACCCGGCAATCATGGGTACCGGCCCTATTCCGTCAACTCAGAAATGCCTGGAGCGTGCGGGCTGGAAGATCAACGACCTTGATCTGATTGAAGCCAATGAAGCCTTTGCCGCACAGGCCATGTCTGTCAATCAGGAACTCGGGCTCGATGGAGACAAGGTCAACACAAGCGGCGGTGCCATTGCATTGGGCCACCCGATAGGTGCCTCAGGTGCACGAGTACTGGTCACCCTGATTTATGGCATGAGACGCGAGAATGCACAAAAAGGTCTGGCGACATTGTGTATCGGAGGTGGTCAGGGTGTCGCCATGGCCATAGAGAAGTTCTAAATATGAATCACAAAACCAACATCTGGAGGATGTTATGAGAACACTGGAGGGAAAGATTGCGCTGGTTACCGGTGGTACAGGTGGTATGGGCAGCGCCATTTGTCAAAAGCTCGCCGGCGAAGGTGCCGGAATTATTACCACCTACCGTAACGAAGAAAAAGCCAAAAGCTGGAAAGAAGCCCAAGACTTTGATGTATCGATCCATGCCTGCGATGTCAGCGACTACGAAGAATGCCAAAAGCTGCGTGATGCCATCATGCAGGACTATGATGGTGTTGACATACTCATCAACAATGCAGGTATCACACGCGATGGCAGCTTCAGAAAACAGACCGCAGAACACTGGAATGATGTCATTTCTACCAATCTTGACAGTGTTTTCAATATGTCTCACCAGTTTGTCAATGAAATGGCCAAACGGGGATTCGGTCGCGTGATCAATATCTCATCCATTAACGGTCAAAAAGGCCAGTTTGGGCAAACCAATTACAGTGCAGCCAAAGCCGGCCTGCATGGTTTTACCATGGCACTGGCCCTGGAGATGGCACGTAAAGGTGTAACTGTCAATACGGTTTCACCGGGCTATATCGAAACCGGCATGGTAATGGCTGTTCCTGAAGAGATACGCAAACGGATTATTACCGATATTCCGGTAGGGCGGCTGGGCAAACCGGAAGAAATTGCGGCGCTGGTGGCCTTCCTCTGCACAAATGATGCCGGCTTTATCACCGGTGCCAATCTGGCCGCCAATGGCGGACAACATATGCACTGATTTTCAGGGAACCCTAAATTCAACCGGAGCTCCCCTGCGAATAACACCATGACCGAAGAAAGGCTTATTAAAAAATACCCGAATCGTCGTCTATACGATACAGCTGAAAGTGCTTACGTCACTCTGGAACAGGTACGGCAAATGGTACTGGATGAAATCCCATTCAGGGTCATTGATCAAAAATCCAGAGATGATATTACGCGCATGATTCTGATGCAGATTATTATGGAGCAGGAAACTGATGGCAAGCCATTGTTCACAGTCGATATGCTGAATAAGTTTATTCGTAACTACGATACCGATACACAGCAACAATTCACCGATTTCATTGCACAAAGCATGAACATGTTTGCCACGCAACAATCCATATTTGCCGAACAAGTGAACAAGACCTTTAAGGGCACGCCAATGGAGGCATGGGCCGAATTC
Organism: Gammaproteobacteria bacterium; assembly: GCA_022825085.1. Lineage (GTDB taxonomy): Bacteria > Pseudomonadota > Gammaproteobacteria > JAJDYQ01 > JAJDYQ01 > JAJDYQ01. Next base: position 14,319 of record JAJDYQ010000041.1, on the reverse strand, counting down.
GGTAACAGCCAGATGAAAGCCTGGCAGAAGGTTCAGAAATCCATGTTTGGCAAAAAAAGGGCATCGTAAAAGATGCCCATAACAGGAGGACAAAAGAAAATCATGCGGCCATAAAAAGTCCGCCGTTGATTGGGATATTGGCACCGGTCACATAGGCACTTTTTTCGCTGGCCAGCCAGAGTACGGTATGTGCGATTTCTTCCGGTTCGCCCATACGCCCCACAGGCACACTGCCGACAATCGCATCGAGCACCTCTACTGGCATGGCCTGTGTCATTGGTGTTGATATATAGCCTGGAGAAACCGTATTGACGGTAATGCCCTTACGTGCGGTTTCCTGAGCCAGCGCCATGGTAAAGCCATGCAGTCCGGCCTTTGCTGCGCTGTAATTAGTCTGGCCAAACTGACCTTTCTGCCCATTCACCGACGCGATATTGATGATGCGACCAAAACCGCGTTCCAACATACCGTTAATAACCTGATGGGTGACATTATAAACAGAGTCCAGATTGGTATTAATAACCTCATTCCACTGATCTGGCACCATCTTCCTGAAAGTAGCATCGCGCGTAATACCAGCACAATTAACCAACACATCAATCGGGCCGACCTTCATAACCGCCTCATCAACCATGCCTTTTGCACTTTCATAATCTGTCACATCACCACCAACAATCTCGACATCCACACCCTGCTCCTGCAAAGACCGCTGCCATGCTCTAGCCTGCTCTTTTTCATCGCTATAGTAGGCCGCAACGACACTATAGCCGTTTTCAGCCATATCTCTGCAGATAGCACTACCGATACCACCGTTTCCACCTGTAACCAGAACTGTTTTCATACAACATTCCTTTTTCATATCGACCTTATCCGCCCCGTTTACACGGGGCGGCCCGAATACGAAACCTCAGGCGGCTTCTTTCAGCAACTCACCGGCCTGTTCCATTTTTTCTGCCAGCTCCGTTGCAGCCTCTTCGGTGATTGCCGACAACTCATCGCGCGTCTCCGTCAGCACACCGGTATAATCACGCAGATTGGCAACCATCTTCTCGCTACAATTCTGCGCAAAGGCCAGTTGGACTGCTACAGCCTGATTAAAGTCACTCTGCTGAGACAGTTTTTCCATGTGCCCGGTAACAGACTCAACACACTGGCTAAAAATTTCGGCCTGTTTGCCAGCCAGCGTCTCACAGGTCTTAAGATTCAATTCACCCAGGCGGGTGGTAGAAGCCATAACGCTGTCGTTGTACGATTTCATCAGATCAAAAACTTGCTTTTGCATTTAAATTCTCCGGTTTGGTTAAAAAATATATTGCAGTGCAATATATTGCACTGCACAATAAGGAATTCAAGAGAAGACGTCAACTATTTTTTTGCAGCGCACCATAATTAATGCATGTGATTGATTCATAAGGACATTTTCAATAAATTCTCAGGATTGACAGTGCTCGCCAGCAAGTTTATGCAATTTTTTGGGGAACTGATATGCTAGGCCAAGCTCTCTCAGGTGCCTTATAGAATGATTGAAGTCAAAAACCTGTTTTTTGAATATCCGGGCAAACTGGCACTCAGAGATGTCAGTCTCAAGGCCAGAAAAAGTGAAATCACTGCTCTCACTGGCCCCAATGGTGCCGGTAAGACAACGCTGTTACGCAGTCTGGCAGCGCTGGAACAACCGATATCCGGCAGCATCCGGGTTGCAGGGATTGACATCATCGCCCAACCGCGTCTATGCCATGAGAAAGTAGGTTATCTGGCAGACTTTTTTGGTCTTTACGGAGACCTCACCGTAGAACAGTGCCTGCTGTACATGGCACATTCCCATGGCATTACCGAAGATGCTGGGCCGGATGCCGTCAAACGGGCAGCCGCAAGGCTGCACATTGAGGACCGGCTTAAGCAGAGAGCTGGCACCCTGTCACGCGGCCTCAGTCAACGGCTTGCGATTGCCCAGGCGATCATCCATGAACCGGCAGTACTGATGCTGGATGAGCCGGCATCCGGCCTTGACCCAGAGGCACGCAGCCAACTCTCAGCCATGTTTAGAGAGCTCAGTGCACAGGGTATTACGCTGATCGTTTCATCCCATATTCTGGCAGAACTTGAGGAGTACTGTACCAGCATGGTGATCATGAATAACGGAGAAATCACGGAACACCGCCATATCGATACCATGCCTGATCAACAATGTATTATTGACATCAGCCTTTCTCATAATGATGGATCACTGGCTGTGTTTCTCGAAGCCCGCCCTGATATATCCCTGCTCAAGACCGAAGGAGCAACCCTCAGCTTTGCATTCTCACCGGAGAGAGCACAGCAAGCCAGACTGCTTGAGACAATCGTATCTCACCAGTTCCCGGTCTGCCGCTTTGCCGAACGCAAGGCAAGCCTGCAAGATGCCTACCTATCCAGATTCAAGACACAGGAACCGGCAACATGAGACTAAATCCCGAGTTTCAACGCAACATCTGGTTGGAGCTGACACCCCATCGCCTGCTCGGCATGCCCATCGTGCTCGGTGCTATTTTCCTGATAGCCCACCTGGTGACAGGGCTCTTCAGCGAGGGCACAGCGTCCACCGCAGTCTTTTTATTTTTCATCCTGACTGTAATATGGGGCAGCAAACTTTCATCTGAGGCAATCCGATCAGAAATCAGGGACAAAACATGGGACAGCCAGCGCATGACCACCATCGGCCCGTGGTCAATGAGCTGGGGCAAGCTTCTCGGCAGCACAATATTCACATGGTATGGTGGCCTGTTATGTATTGCCGTACTAACTGTCAGTTCTTCCAACACCTCCGCTTTCGGCAGTTACTTATCCGTCCCAGACAATCTGCAACGGGCATGCATCCTCGTATTGACAGGGCTGCTCGCCCAATCAACGGCGCTGTACATGGACATGGTCCGGACCGCGGGGCGTGGGCAAACCGGCGGATACAGTTCTACGCCCGGCATGTTGCTAGGTATTATTCTGGCACTCATTTTTATTCAGTATGCCATACCGTCCGAGAGTACTATCGAATGGTTTGGTCAAATCTATAATCAGGCCAGCTTTATTATCTTCACTCTGGTTTTCTTCTCTGGCTGGGCTGTCATTGGTATCTATCGCCTGATGAGGAGGGAGCTGCAGGTAGCGAATACACCCATCGTATGGCTGCTATTTTTAATTATACTGCCCGGCTTTATCAACGGCTTTATTGAAGAAAGCAGTGCATATGGCATGGAGCGGCTGGATACCTATCTATTGACTATTTACTTCACCACCGGATTGATAATCTATTTCACTATCCTCGCAGAACCAAAGGATCCAGTCACATTTCGCCGGCTGGCTTTTCAGATGCGCCATGGCGGTGGAAAAAAAATACTGCACCACATGCCCGGCTGGTTGAGCGGACTGCTTTTACTGGGGCTGGTCATCATCGCGATCCATATCCGTGATATTCCGGCGGTGAATCTACTATCAGAACCATTTATTTATCCTGGCTTTTTTGCCGTCTTCCTTTTTATTATCAGAGATATTTGTATTTTTCTATTTTTCAACTTTTCTTCCAGACCGAAGAGAGCCGACACTGTTTCGCTCATCTATCTGTTTTTACTCTATATGATTATTCCGCTCATCTTCTCCCTGCTGGAGGCAGAACAACTCAGTGCGGCCTTTACCCCCTGGAATACACAGGGAAGTATTACGGTTATTTCCGGCCTGATACAATCCGGCGTCATGGCATATCTGGCTTACCGCCGGTGGAATACATTATCCATATCTATTCAAGCATAGCACCAGCCACCTTTGACATTATGAATGACTCGACCCCTGGCAGGCGCGGCGGCTTTCTATCGAGCCTCGCCTTCAACATTATTATCCCGGTCATTATCCTGAGCAAATTCAGTGGAAACGAAAGCCTTGGACCAGTCTGGAGCATAGTCATAGCCCTGTCATTTCCGATCAGCTACGGCTTATGGGATCTCAGGCAATCCGGCAAAATGAACGCCTTTTCCATCCTGGGCATCATCAGCGTATTTTTGACAGGTGGCATGAGCCTGTTGCAACTTGATCCTGAATATATTGCAATCAAGGAAGCCGCTGTGCCTGCCATTATCGGCCTGACAGTGTTGATCACACAAAAAACCCGATATCCAATAGTGAAAGTACTGATTTTGAATGACCAGATCATCCATACGGAAAAGCTCCGATCCAGTCTGGAAGCCAGACAGGCAACTGCAGCATTCGAAAAAATACTGGCGCACTCTTCCTACATCATCGCAGGCTCTTTCGCACTGTCATCGGTTCTCAACTATATACTGGCCAAAGCCATTCTGGTGAGCCCACCGGGAACAACGGCATTCAGTGAAGAACTTGGCAAGATGACAGCACTGAGCTATCCGGTTATCGCACTGCCGAGCATGATCGTCATGCTGGTGGCGATCTGGTACATGTTCAGTCGAATCGGTCGTCTAACAGGCGAAGGCATTGAAAATTTTATTGTCGGCGCTACAACCGAAGAAACCAGCCAGAAATAGCAAAATCAACCCGTAAATGCCCCATCGCTTGCCAGCCATTTCAGCTCATCTTCAGTACTATCGCGCCCCAGGATGGCGTTACGATGAGGAAATCGACCAAACTGCTCCACAATTTCACGATGATGACGGGCAAACCGCAGATTATCCTCCAGACCAACCGCCTCAAACCGGGCAACAGACAGATTCTGGTCTTCCATGTTTTCACTGTGCATCAAAGGCATATACAAAAATGCCACCTGATCCTTCTGCAACTGAAGGTCATACCCCCGGGATATGGCCCAGCGGCTGATCTCAATCGCCTGTCCCTCGGTTGCGAAACCGGCAGGCAGACCACGAAACATATTCAGCGGAAACTGGTCCAGAATAATGGCCAGTGCCAGACAGCCTTCAGCAGTGTGCCGCCATGTATCCAACTCACCACGACGCGCCTGATTCCAGACTGACTCGTACTCACGCAGAATCCGCTCATCAAGTTCCTGCGTCGCATGAAACCACTGCACTCTGGTATCATCGGCATACCAGAAATTCAGTATATCCTCTGACGTAATACCTTTGCTTCTGCCCATTAGAGTATCTTCAACACATCCTCTGGCGGCCTGCCCAGTACCGCCTGCTTACCATTAATCACGATGGGGCGTTCAATAAGCCGGGGATTTTCAGTCATAATACTGATCCACTCCTCATCGGACCGCTCATCTTTTTTCGACAGACCAAGCTCCTTAAACAGAGACTCACCACTGCGGACCAGCTCAAGCGGCTTTTTACCCATCATATTGAGCACATCCGCCAACCGCTGTTCAGACGGCGGTTCATTGAGATACTCCACCACGGTATAGTCCAGTCCTTTTTCATCCAGAATAGCCTTGGTACGGCGACTCTTGGAACAGCGAGGGTTATGATAAATTATAATGTCAGGCATATATTTACACGAAATCTGTCAACATCAGTATTATCGGGAACGCTCAAATCCGGTACCGGTCGAACACAATTCACTTTCCTTGTTGCTTATGATACGTTCAATATCGGCACATACCTGCAATTCATCAAGTATTTTTTGCTTCTCCCTCCGAATAATCTCAATGCGCTTTTCCCATTCATTATTTTCAATTGTATCTCTTATGATTTTAAGTGCTTCATCCGGTTTCGTTATATCTATATGAATGAATGCCCGACTGTCTATCCAGTTTTTAGCCGTTTCTGTTCCAACATAAAAACACAAACATTCTGCCAGAATCGCATCTGTTAACTTTTCTGAAACATAGCCGTCCATTATCGTATTCTCTGAAGCAAAATGATATTTATATGGAAACATTCCGTCGTCTTTTTGCATGAAAGGCAACTCTCCCCGATACTGTGACAGTGTCATTAGTACGGACGACGAATAATTTCGCTTTCCATAAATATCAATACTGACTTCCTTGTCCAGCACTTGAATAAACAACAATCTTTGTCTGTGGAGAAAAGAGTGATCGTTATCCGATGTAACCGCGGAAAGCACTTTTGTTTTTTTGACTGAATTTGCTTTCAACCAATGGTATGACTTTGAAAGATACCAAACTGTAGCCATTCTCTGTTCTTGTACCCTACTAATATAAAAAAGCTTTTGTTCATTAAAATATTGCCATCCCTTTTTGATTTCTTTTATCGGTTCTAAAAAATAAAACAGTGTTCGCTCTGTATTGTAATAGCAAGGTGGACGCCAAGGATTAATCGCAAAATAATAATCAGCATATCTATCTTCTGTAAACTCTATATTCCCCCATCCTTTTTTTGTATTAAATTGTCTCTTTAAGCATGCGTAATTAAGGACTGCATGTTTGGCTACAATTTTTACCGTTCTCTTGCTTCTGTTCTTGTTTATAGGGGGTTCTCTTTTTTTTCCAATATGAAAAATCAGCAACGAAAGGAATGCCCTGTAATAGAATACCATTTCTAGAGTGGCGAGACGCATCTTTATGTTTAACATTCCTGCGACAGCCTGATAAATCCTCCGCCATATCGAGCTCTGCGACCAATAAATCGAACTGGGCAACAATACTCTTTCGACGCATAAAAAGGCCTTTTTCAAGAAAATCCTCATGTTTTTCTCATTTGCGGGGCCTACCCATAAAAAGAATGTTCAAAACTGCGCATCAACGAATGATAGTTCACTACCATCGCTATTTAGCTTATTATCACGCTCAATATCAGCTAACAACTATTACTCATCATGTCAGGCAACATGCGCCACTAGCCTGCCATACCATGCTCTCTGGTCGAGAAAAACCGCACCTCCGGCCAACGCTCCATGGTCAGATCCAGATTCACCCGGCTGGATGCGATATAAACCAGACTGCCACCATGATCATAAGCCAGATTATCAATCAGTTTCTTCTTGAATTCCCCAAACCGCTGCTCATCATCAGAAGAAACCCAGCGCGCTGTCTGTACCGGCACGGCCTCAAACAGGCAATCAACCTTATACTCGGTTTTCAATCGTTCGCGTACTACATCAAACTGCAACACACCGATTGCGCCAAGAATCAGGTCGTTACGCCGGATCGGTTTCAATAGCTGCGTCGCCCCCTCCTCGCACAGATGTTCCAACCCTCTGATCAGCGCCTTCATCTTCAAAGGATCTTTCAGACGGGCACACCGGAACAGCTCAGGAGCAAAGTTCGGGATACCGGTAAAGCGAAGCTCCTCACCTTCGGTGAACGTATCACCGACATTGATGGTTCCATGGTTATGCAGACCGATAATATCTCCTGCACAGGCCTCTTCGATATGCTCACGGCCTGCCGAGAAAAAGGTCAACGCATCGGTAATTTTCATGTCCTTGCCCGCTCTTACATGATGGATCTTCATGCCCTTACGGTAACTGCCGGAACAAATGCGCATAAAGGCGATTCTGTCTCGATGCTGCGGATCCATATTAGCCTGTATTTTGAAGACAAAGCCGGTCAGTTTCGGCTCATCCGGCCCGACTGTACGCCCGTCACTGACTCTGGAATGCGGTTCAGGTGCATACTGTACAAACTCATTCAGCAGCTGGCGAATACCAAAATTATTTAACGCAGTACCGAAGAACACAGGTGTCAACCGGGCCTGCCGATAAAGCTTCTGGTCAAACTTATGACTGGCTCCCTTGAGCAGCTCCACCTCCTCACGCAACTCCTGTGCCCTGACACCAAGTAACTCATCCAGTCGTGGATTATCCAGCCCCTGAATGGTGACATCCTCCTGCATCTGACCACGTTCATGCGGTTGATAAAGATAAACGGCATCCTGATAGAGGTGATAAATTCCCTTTAACTCCCTGCCCATGCCCACCGGCCAGGTAACAGGCGCACAAGTAATTTTCAACACCTGCTCAACCTCATCCATCAGGTCAATCGGATCCCTGCCTTCTCTATCGAGCTTATTAACAAAAGTATAAATAGGAGTATCACGCAGGCGACAGATCTCCATCAACTTAACCGTCCTCTCCTCCACTCCTCTGGCAACATCGATCACCATCAGGGCCGAATCAACGGCGGTCAATGTCCGATAGGTATCTTCGGAAAAATCCTCATGGCCCGGGGTATCAAGCAGATTCACTATCATGTCCCGATAGGGAAACTGCATAACGGATGACGTTACCGAGATACCCCTTTGCTTCTCCATTTCCATCCAGTCTGATGTCGCATGGCGTGCTGCCTTGCGTGCTTTCACCGTACCTGCCGACTGAATGGCCCCACCGTACAACAAGAGCTGCTCGGTCAAGGTGGTTTTACCGGCATCTGGATGAGAAATAATGGCAAAGGTACGGCGTCTGGCAATCTGGTCGCGCAAATCCGACATATGGGCAAGTACTCGAGACATCCCGTCTGACAAACGGGGCGCTTATTATAAAGCAGTTCAGAAAATGCGCCAAATGTGCGGCATTGGCACCGCCTTACGATAGCTCCCCCGCACCTTGCTGATGCCTGATGACAGTTGGAGGCGAGCCGTCCTGATATCCCGTTACTATCTTAAAACAATGCTCACCCGGCCAGCGACTTCAAGCGCTTCAGATCTTCCCAGCTCTTGCGCTTTTCCCGGGGCGAACGCAGCAGATAAGCCGGATGATAAGTAACGATGACAGGAATATCGAGCGGGGCATAGCTATACCGATTACCTCGCATTTTACCGATTGGAATATCCAGTCGCAAAAGATTTTGCGCTGCCACCTTACCGACCGCAAAGATAACATTTGGGTCAACCAGCTCAATCTGACGTTGCAGATAAGCAGAGCAATGCAATGCTTCATCATGCTGAGGATTACGATTGCCGGGTGGCTGACACTTGACGATATTGGCTATATAGACCTCCTCACGCTGAAAACCGATGGCCCTAAGCATCTCATTAAGCAACTTGCCGGCTCGACCGACAAAAGGTTCACCCTGCGCATCCTCATCGGCACCGGGCGCTTCCCCTATCACCATGACCTGAGCATTCTGGCTACCGACACCAAACACCGTTTGAGTACGCCCTCTATGCAGCCCACAATCCGTACATCCCTGAACCCTTGCCTTCAGTGCATCCCAATCCAGAGTCCGGGTATCGTCAGACAACTGTACCGAAAGCGGCTTATCATCAGCCTGAGCAGTCTGTATATCGGCAATGGTTGCGGCCTCGCTGACAACATGACGCTGCCCGAAAAAATCTGGTGAAAAGTCACCGGGTACCCAGACCGGGATACCCAGTGTTTGCAGATACTGCAACTGTTTCAGTGCATCCATCAACAGGTGCTACACATCCCCAAGCTGAGGATGCGCCCTGTTCGGAACAGCGTCAATGGTATTCAGTGCATTCAAATAAGCCTTGGCGGAAGCAACAACAATATCGGTATCAGCCCCCTGCCCATTGACTATGCGACCACCTCCGGCGAGCCTTACTGTCACCTCGCCCTGAGAGTCCGTACCGCTGGTAATACTATTCACAGAATACAGCTGCAAGTCCGTATCGGATTTGACAATCGACTCAATAGCCCTGAAAGCAGCGTCAACCGGACCGCTTCCTGCGGCGCATCCCTGCTGCTCATCGCCACCTATTGAAATGGTCACCACTGCATCCGGCGTTTCACCGGTTTCGGAGCAAACCTTCAATGACACCAGTCTATACTTCTCATCCACATCCGAGCTGAATGTTTCCGAGACCAGAGCCTGCAAATCCTCATCAAATATCTCATGCTTTTTATCGGCCAGAATCTTAAAGCGGCTGAATGCATTATTCAGCTCCTCCTCAGAGTGAAAATCCACACCAAGTTCAGCAAGACGGGTTTTGAAGGCATTACGTCCAGAATGCTTGCCTAATACAATTTTATTGGCTGCCCAACCAACATCCTGAGCGCGCATGATCTCATAAGTCTCACGACTCTTCAGGACGCCGTCCTGATGAATTCCTGACTCATGCGCAAAGGCATTCGCACCGACAATAGCCTTGTTAGGTTGTACAGGAAAGCCGGTAATACCGGACACCAGCCGGGAGCAAGTCATGATCTGGGTCGTATCAAGCCCGACATCACACTCAAACATATCCTGCCGGGTACGAACTGCCATAACCACCTCTTCCAGAGAAGCATTACCGGCACGCTCTCCCAGCCCGTTAATCGTACACTCCACCTGTCTGGCACCATACATCACTGCCGACAAAGAATTAGCCACGGCAAGCCCCAGATCATTATGGCAATGCACGGAAAACACCGCCTTATCGGCATTCGGGACACGCTCAATCAGCTCACCGACCAGGGCACCAAAGCGATGCGGCAGATTATAACCAACCGTATCAGGGATATTGATAGTTGTCGCACCCGCATCAATAACGGCCTCAATGACCCGGCAAAGAAAGTCCACCTCCGAACGGCCGGCATCCTCTGGAGAAAACTCAATATTATCGGTGAACCCTGCTGCAAGTTTGACGGCATGAACCGCCTGCTCCACGACCTGATCCGGCGACATGCGCAATTTCTCCCTCATGTGAATCGGCGAAGTCGCAATAAACGTATGGATACGTCCAGACGCTGCCGGCTGCAACGCCCTGCCGGCACACTCAATATCCTTATCAACCGCTCTGGCTAATCCACAGACAGTACTGTCTCTGACCGTCTCTGCAACCGCCTTGACCGACTCAAAATCACCGGGACTGGCAACAGGAAACCCGGCTTCAATAACATCGACCCGCATCTTCTCCAGTGCTCTGGCAATACGGACTTTTTCATCGCGCGTCATGGAAGCACCCGGACTTTGCTCACCATCGCGCAGGGTAGTATCAAAAATAATTAACTGATTGCTTATAGACATCTCTGCTCTCCTGCTATTTCAGGATCAAAAATTAAAAAACTCTTAATTAAATGCGTATTTCCTCGCCAGGATGACGTGAACTGCCTCACGGCAGCAGAAACAGCAAATACAGCAGAAAGGCACCGCCGGTCAACAAGGCGGCAGACAATGAAAAATATGCGAAATTGGAGATCAACCATTGCATTATAGAAATATAGACAATATCCAGAGAATTGCAAACACCCTGTTTACACCCGGCATTGACATACCGGAACAAAAACAGGGGAAATAGCCCGAAGAACGCCTAAAAAGCGGGGGCAGCACAGGATGAGAACCTGCAATAACCGGCAATGCCGGTTGCAGACAACTACCAGTATAGCTTTAATTCCGCGCCAATGCCATGATTTTGATCATCATTATCTTGCTCACGGCGGATGGCCTTGATATCGAGTTCTGATCTCAAGTCAGCCGGATTGGACAACAGACGCCAGCCGAGGGTCAGGTCGCGTTTCGCATCGGAGGCCGACAGGCTAGCATAGGGGATGCCGGTGGCATCGTCCAGCAGGGCAAAGCCCCATTCGCCTTTCAAAGTCCAGCGACTCGATACAGCGGCGGTTTGTGCATGGTCTTCTGCCTCCAGCGCATCCGTCAGAGAATCCGACAATAACCGATCCAGACCGCTGGCAGCCGGTGCATTGCCGTATTTCTGACGCAGTTTGAGCCATAAAAAAGCGGGGCCGGACTGATACAAACCGGGGATCCGGCTCTGTCATTCCTGCGAAAGCAGGAATCCACTTAAACCAATTCTCCATATAAACCCACCCACTCTGGATGGCTCTTTTCAATCAATTCCATCTTCTGGATTCCTGCTTTCGCAGGAATGACGGGCTTTCTTGCGCAGGAATGACGGGCTTTGATGTTCGTCGAATAGCAGGCTCAGGAAAATACCCTGACCGTCAAAAAGGCGGGGCCGGACTGATACAAACCGGGGATCCGGCCCGGCAACAGCCGGCGGGAGGTGCCGGCTACGGAAATCCTACCAGTTCAGCTTCCACTGTGCGCCGACGCTGTGTCTGGATTTATTGTCATCCTGCTCACGGCGGATGGCCTTGATATCGAGATTCGACTTCAGGCCGGACGGATTGGACAGCAAGCGCCAGCCGAAGGTCAGGTCCCGTTTGGCACCGGATGCCGACAGGCTCGCATAGGGGATGCCGGTGGCATCGTCCAGCAGGGCAAAGCCCCACTCGCCTTTCAAAGTCCAGCGGCTCGATACAGCGGCGGTTTGTGCATGGTCTTCTTTTAACGCATCCGTCAATGAATCCGATAACAACCGATCCAGACCGCTGGCGGCCGGGGCATTGCCGTACTCATGGCGCAGGCTGAATGACGGGCCATGCGCCGAATCCGGCTGCGCCTTGTAACGCAGTGAACCGGACAAACCCCACTCCCGACGCTCGGAGACCTCATGCTCCAGCAGATAGCGGCTGCGCACATCAAAGGTCAAACCCCGCGCCGGTAACTGCCAGTTCAGGGAGGACGAACGTCAAAGCCCGTCATTCCTGCGAAAGCAGGAATCCAAAGGAAACGGCCATTACACGCGAAAAGCAAATAAAAAAATGGAAGCGTCAAATGCACCTGCGGCCAGCGGTCTGGATCGGTTGTTATCGGATTCATTGACGGATGCGTTAAAAGAAGACAATGCTGAAACCGCCGCCGTATCGAGCCGCTGGACGCTGAAAGGCGAGTGGGGCTTTGCCCTGCTGGACGATGCCACCGGCATCCCCTATGCCAGCCTGTCGGCGTCCGATGCCAAGCGGGACCTGACTCTGGGCTGGCGTCTGTTGTCCAATCCGTCCGGCCTGAAGTCGAAGCTGGATATCAAGGCCATCCGCCGCGAGCAGGATGACAATAAATCCAGACACAGCGTCGGCGCGGAGTGGAAGCTGAACTGGTAGGATTTCCGCAGCCGGCATCCCCGTGCCGGCTGTTGCGGGGCCGGATTGTTCATCCGCATTTCACCGGTCCCGCTTTTTTAAGCCCGTTGCGTCCTTTGATCGTCTGGCTAAAAGTCAGCCAGCGGCCTGATACGGTGGCATACCACCCGCCAAAAACCGGATTCCTGCCTGTATAGACCTGCCCGTGTCGCCGGGGTAAATGGATATACTTTTTTCATTTATGCTCTATAATCGTATTGGTATGAGCCAGTATTTTGAAATACATGCCGAAAATCCACAGGCCCGGTTGATTCATCAGGCGGTCAGAATTATCCAGGAAGGCGGTGTTATCGCCTATCCAACCGATTCCGGCTACGCGCTCGGCTGCCATATCGGCGACAAGGCCGCCATGGAGCGCATCTATCGAATACGTCAGCTCGACAGGACGCATAATTTTACGCTGGTTTGCCGTGACCTCTCCGAGATTGCCACCTATGCAAAGGTCGATAACGCCGGCTATCGCTTTATGAAAACCCTGACACCAGGCCCCTACACATTCATCCTGCCCGCCACACGGGAAGTCCCGAAAAGGCTGCAAAATACGAAGCGTAAAACCATCGGCATCCGTGTGCCCGATTCCCGGATTGTGGCCGATCTGCTGGATGAGCTGGGCGAACCGATCATGAGTTCCAGCCTGATCATGCCCGGCGAAACGCTGCCGATGTCGGTCGCCTGGGATATCCGGGAGACCCTGGAGCATGAGCTGGCACTGGTGATCGACGGCGGATTCTGCGGGGTCGATGCCACTTCCGTCATAGACCTCACCGGCGACCAGCCCGTGCTCATCCGGCAAGGCAGACAGGACGACCATCATTTGGAAGAAATTCTGGGATAATTGACTGGTCGTTTATCTGTTCTCATGCTTGCAGGAATTGACAGGGCTAAAGGACTGTTGTTGCTGGAGTATCTGTTCAAGACGGGATTGAAGATGACCTGCTGAAGCAAGGATTATCTCTATAACCTGCCTGCTTCACTGTATGTGATAATAAAGAATGACAGAGGTAACCAAAACGAAGACAGGACTTGCAGGGCGTCAGTAAAGAATGGAAAATATCACATCTGCTTTTGCGAAAGCAGATGGACAGGTTGTTTGAGAGTTTGGAGGAATTTAATTATGAAAATAAAGCTGTTTTATAGTTACTGCCACAAAGATCAAAGCTATAGAGAGGAAATTGAAAAATCATTATCTCTCTTAAGAAAAAAAGGATTATTACATGAATGGCATGATAGAGCGATCACCCCTGGAACTCCAATTTCAGAGGCAATAAAGGAAAATTTAGATAACTCTCATATCTATCTATTTTTATTTAGCGGAAATTTTATTGCATCAGAACCATGTAATGATGAGTGGGAATATGTAAAAGAAATAGACAATAATAGAAGTATTTATAGAGTGCCAATTATTTTAGAAGAGTGTTCCTGGCAGGATTTCTTGGGACAGGACGATGTAAAGGCATTACCGGACGATGGCAAACCAATTCAAAGCTATGATAATCGCGATAAAGCATACCAACAAAT
>JAJDYQ010000016.1 GCA_022825085.1 Gammaproteobacteria bacterium | reverse complement strand
CACGGATGAATGGGAGCAAATGTTCTGCAAAGTGGTTGCAGCTTATTACGGGGTTAGTTGCAGTTTCGACGAAGCGGATGAGCGTTTTTCGGTTTCAATAGAGCCCTATCTCGGATTGTTTGATAGAGACAGCCTGACTTACCTACTTGATAAAGTTGAACCAAACAATCAAACATGGGGACGGGGAAAGTCATATTCAGATCACCCCAAGATAAAAAAGCGGATCGAATATGTATTTGGTGATGGATTTGATCCGACACCGTATCCACGGTTTTGGGCTGAAACAGAATAAGGCTAACAAGTGTACCCAGTCGGACGCAGCAAAGCTGCGCCGCTGATGCTAGGCGTTATGTTTAAAAGAAATCATGGAAAAATAATCAAATGACTGAAAATTCCAAGAAAAAATCATTGTCAGCACATGAATATCCAGTCAGCAAAATATTCTGTGACGATTATTTATTTCAAATACCAAGCTATCAACGACCATACTCCTGGACTACAGAGCAAGCCTCCGAGTTGGTAATGGACTTACAGGAATACATTAAAGGTAAACAAGGTAAAATCGAATCACTAAATCCCTATTTTCTTGGAAGTATAGTCCTCATTAAAGGAGATAAGGCTGACTCAGAGGTTATTGATGGGCAGCAGCGCCTTACAACCTTAACGATCCTATTTTCGGTTTTACGTTATCTTGTTGAAGATACAGATATTAAGAATGAAATTACCAAATACCTCGGTCAAAAAGGAAGTAAGCTGTTAGAAACAAAGGATACATTCAGGATTTTACTCAGGCCAAGAGACAGAGAGTTTTTTCAGGGCAATATTCAATATGATGATGGAATTGAAGCTCTTTTTTCTTCTAAAGAAGAGTTAAAGGATAGTTCCTTAAATATTAAACAAAATGCCAAATGCATATACGATATATTAATAAACGAACCTCAAGACGAGCTATTTAGGTTAGCGCAATTTATTTTGATGAACTGCTATCTTGTTGTTGTAGCAACACCAGACATTGATTCCGCTTACAGAATATTTTCAGTTATGAATGATCGAGGGCTCGATCTAACCGCCACTGACATACTTAAGTCCAGTATCATTGGGGCAATTCCAGACTCTGAAAAACAGAATTACACCGATAAATGGGAAGATATTGAAGAAAGTATTGGCAGAGATAGCTTTAGTGATCTGTTTTCACACATACGAATGATATATCGCAGGTCAAAGCCACAGGGGACCTTGGTTAAAGAATTCAATGAACACGTTAAACCAAGAGAAAATCCAGAGGAATTTGTAAATGACATATTGATCCCTTACTCAGAGGCATACACCAATATTATCAATGAAAATTTTTCAAGCGAGGAAAAAGCAGAAAATATAAATACAGTATTAGGCTGGCTTAATCGCATAGATAATTCTGATTGGGTTCCTCCGGCAATAGAGTACGTATCAAAGAATAGAAAACACCCTGAAAAGCTATTGGCTTTTTTGACAAAGCTTGAAAGGTTGGCATCATGCATGATGATATTCCGCGGAAATATCAATTATAGAATCAAAAGATACTCAGAACTATTAACATGGCTTCGATTGGGAAAAGATGTGCTATCGGAGAAGTCCCCGGTGCATCTTACTCACGATGAAATTGATGATACTCTTTCTGCTTTGAATGGAAATGTATATGAGAGTACTCGCACGAGATTAATGATTTTACTCAGGCTTGATTCCATATTGTCTGATAGTTCGGCCAAATATGATCATAGGGTTATAACTGTAGAGCATGTGCTTCCTCAAAATCCGGAATCATCTAGTGAATGGGTTGCATGGATACCAGATGAAGAAAAGAGAAGAAGCCTAGTTCATCGTCTAGGTAACTTAGCTTTACTATCAAGAGCAAAGAATAGCTCAGCAAAAAATTACGAATTGGAGAAAAAGAAAAATTCATATTTCATGGTTAAGGGAGTTTCACCGTTCGCATTGACAACACAGGTTCTTTCGAGAGATGAATGGACAGAAAACGTGATTCTAGAAAGACAGAGAGAATATGTTGAGAAACTCACTCAAGAGTGGGATCTGGAAAAAACATAACAATCACATACACTCGGACATCAAAAAGCGCCGCTCCTCGTTCCTCGTCGCTCTGCTTTTTGCTTCCGGTGATGTGAGGCGTTATGATGATACCGCGGCTTTTCAAGTCGGTAGTGCTTGCGGTAGGCTGTCGCGTCTATGGCACTTATTATTCATAACGCATGACCCTCTACCGCCATGAGCCGGGCTGGTGTCCCCGCCGCCGGATGCGGCATTCACGGATTCCTGATCGCTGGCGGAGCTGGTTATATGACGATGATTCCTTGACTGCACGCTTAAGGGCCGGTTGCCCGCGGTCCTTTCGGATGGAGCTATTGAGGCAGCGATATACCCGGGTACAGCGCAACGAGGCCCGGGTGCTGGGTATGCCGGAGCACCGATATGCCCTGTTACGGGAGGTCTATCTGTATTGCGGAAATGTGCGTATGGTTTATGCTCGTTCGGTGATCCCTCTGACAACATTGACCGGTAGTTTGAGAAAACTGGCTTTGTTGGGAAGCCGGCCGTTAGGTGGTTTTCTTTTTGCCTCTCCCGGTATGCGCAGGGGGGAAATCGAGCTGGCCGAATTCGCTCAGGGGAGTCCGATCTTTGCGCGTGCGACCGAAAATGACCAGACCGGTCTGGAACCGATCTGGGGGAGACGCTCGGTATTCCGTCTGGGCAGTAAGCCGTTGCTGGTAGCCGAGATATTTCTGCCAGCCGTAATCATGATTCGTGAATGAACAAAAGACTGCAATATCTGCAACGGCTGTATGTCCGGCATGGGCCATTTGTCAGGGACCGGATTCGGCAGTATGCGCTGTTGATACGCTTCAATCAGCCGATAGGTTCGTTATTGCTGGGCTGGCCGGTGCTTTGGGCACTGTGGTTGGCGGCGGAAGGTATGCCCGATGGCAGAGTATTGCTCATTTTTGTCCTAGGTGTCTTTTGTATGCGCTCGGCAGGTTGCGCCATTAATGATTTTGCTGACCGGGAAATTGACCCGCATGTTGCCCGCACCAGCGAAAGACCGGTTGCCACTGGCCGCGTTACCGCAAGAGAGGCGCTCGGTGTGTTTCTGTTTTTTATGGTTCTGTCTTTGATGCTGGTATTGCAGTTGAACCGGTTGACGATCTATCTGTCGCTGGCAGCCGCAGTATCGGCGGCAGTCTATCCGTTTATGAAGCGCTTTACCTATTTGCCGCAGGCATTTTTGGGCATCGCGTTTGCCTGGGCCGTTCCCATGGTCTGGGCTGCATTGACTGGAGAGGTGACAAAAATCAGCGGATTGTTATTTGTGATTGTGGTGTTGTGGGTGATGGTATATGACACCCTGTATGCAATGGTGGATCGGCAGGATGATCTCAGAGCCGGTATAAAATCGACCGCTATCCTGTTCGGTGATGCGGACAGGGTGCTGACAGGAATCATGCAGGTCTGTGTGCTGGCCGGATTGTTCATGCTTGGTGGACAGGTGAATATGGGCTGGCCATATTATCTGGGGCTGTGTGTCGCCGGCGGCTTTTTTATCTATCAGCAATACCTGATCCGTGACCGCGAGCCGGCTGCCTGTTTGCAGGCTTTTTTGAATAATAATCGGTTTGGTGCAGCGGTTTTCGCTGGCATTGTATTGCATTATCTGATCGTCGCCCCGTAACAGGTCGCCTCGGTTCAGGCCCTCGCTATTACCCAGACATCGACCCGCCGGGCTCCACTCTTTTTCAGTACCTTCGATAGCTCATTGACGGTATTACCGGTGGTCATCACGTCATCAATAATGGCGATATGCAGATTATCGAATCGTCGGCAGCTTTGGAAGGCCCCTCGGACGTTGGCTTTTCTCTGCTGCATCGGCAGTTCGGATTGGCGGGCAGTATTGATGCGCCGTTCACAGCCTTTTCGGGCAAATGGTATCTTATGGATGGCGGTAATTTCGCGGGCGATCTCAAGAGACTGGTTGTAGCCACGCTCCCGCAGTCTGCCAGAGTGCAGGGGCACCGGTATCATCAGATCAGGGTGGCAGTCATTGTTGGTAAGTCTGGTAAAAACTTCTGCCAGTATCTTCGCATTCAGCAGCTTTTCATGGAATTTCAATTCGATTAACAGGTTCCTGACGGCATCCTTGTAGAGCAGGGGGGCGAGTGTTTTGTCGTAATATGGCGGGTTTTTCTGGCATTCGCCACAGAGTCCGCTCTTTTGCAGGGGGCGAGCACAGCTTTCACAATTGGTCGGGTTGGTTTTCAGGCTCGATTCGCATTCCCGGCACAGGGAGATATGGCGACCGGCAGGTTGCCGACACAGTACGCATCGGGCCGGCATCAGATGGCATAGCCATTGCTGAAGTATCCGCTGCATTCGTGCGTCTGGTAAACCTGATTCGCTTTGGGGGGGTTGACAGGGCTGCATGTGCTCATAATACTCGCGAACCGAACATTATTCATACCCGATAAAATCAGAGGTACCGCCATGTCTTTGTCTCAGTCCACCAGAATCCGCCGCGACTGGAGCCTTGAGGAGGTGCAGGCGCTGTTTGATCTCCCGTTTAACGACCTGTTGTTTCAGGCGCATGGCGTTCATCGTCAGTGGTTTGATCCGAATGCCGTGCAGATGAGCACCCTGTTGAGTGTGCAGACCGGTGGCTGCCCGGAGGATTGCGCCTATTGTCCGCAGAGTGTTCATCATAATGCTGACCTCGAGGTTCATGCCCTTATGTCGGTACAGGAGGTGGCGGACAAGGCTGCCACGGCAAAAGCAGCAGGTGCGACACGCCTGTGCATGGGGGCAGCCTGGCGCAGTCCCGCAGAAAGCGGCTTTGCCAGAGTCCTGGATATGATCAGGGCGGTCAGGGCTGAAGGTCTTGAAACCTGTGTAACGCTGGGCATGCTGACAGCCGGACAGGCGCAGCGGTTGAAAGAGGCGGGGCTGGATTATTACAACCATAACCTCGATACCTCAGAGACACATTACAGGCAGGTTATTACTACGCGCACTTATCAGGACCGTCTCGACACCCTGCAAAATGTGCGCGATGCCGGTATGAATGTCTGTTGTGGTGGCATCATTGGTCTGGGTGAGGATGTTTCCGACCGTGTGGCCTTGTTGCATACGCTGGCAACCATGGAGAAACATCCGGAGAGCGTGCCGGTCAATCAGTTGGTTGCTGTCGAGGGAACCCCGCTGGCAGGTATGCCGTCGATTGATTGGATTGAGTTTGTGCGCGTGATTGCAGTGGCCCGTATCCTGATGCCGGCTTCTGTCGTGCGTCTGTCGGCCGGTCGTGAGGATATGACCGACGAGGTGCAGGCATTGTGTTTCTTTGCCGGTGCAAATTCTATTTTCTACGGTGAAAAGCTGTTGACAACACCGAATCCAGATGCCGGGCAGGATCGACAATTGTTTGAACGGCTGGGTCTGCGCAGCCTGCAACCCGATGGCGGAGTTGTGTCGGTCGGGATGTCCTGATTTTCAGCATGGATATTTCGGCCCGTCTGGCTGAACAACAGGCAAAGGGTTTGTATCGCCGGCATCGTGTGGTTGATGGTCCCCAGCAGGTGCGTTTGCAGGTGGATGGTCGCCGTATGGTCAGTTTCTGCAGCAATGATTATCTGGGGCTGGCGAATCACCCTGAGGTCAAGGCCGCCTTTATCGAGGGCATCCGGCAGTACGGGGCAGGTTCCGGTGCGGCACATTTAATTACCGGACACAGCCGGGTACATCGGCAACTTGAGGAAGAGCTGGCTGCGTTCACCGGATATGACCGTGCCTTGCTGTTTGCAACGGGTTATATGGCCAATGTCGGTGTTCTGTCGGCACTTGCCGGTCGGCATGATGTTATTTATCAGGATAAATTGAATCATGCTTCTCTGCTGGATGGCGGATTGCAAAGTCGGGCAAAAATGAGGCGCTATCGGCATATTGATATGGAGGATTTGCGGCGCCGATTAAATCATGAGACAGCGGCAGACGGACTGGTCGTAACCGACGGTGTGTTCAGCATGGAGGGCGATATGGCACCATTGCCTGATTTGGCTGCTGTGGTATCAGGCAGTCGTTATATGGTCATGGTGGATGATGCACATGGGTTTGGTGTGCTGGGCGCACGGGGCAGGGGCAGTGTTGATGCCGCCGGACTGGATGGGACGTATATACCTGTGTATATGGCGACCCTGGGCAAGGCGATGGGTACGTTCGGGGCCTTTGTGGCCGGTTCGCAGGAAATTATTGAGGCTTTGATTCAGTTCGCCAGAAGCTATGTTTATACCACGGCGCCGCCATCGGCCATTGCGCAGGCAGCCCGTGCAAGTCTGAAAATTTTGCAGCAGGACGAGGAGCGGCGGTTGCGTCTGCATGAAAATATCCGCTATTTCAGGACTGTGGCAATGGAGCTGGGACTGGATACCGGGCGCTTTGCAACAGCCATTCAGCCTGTCGTTATGCCGGATGTTAATTCTGCTGTCGCGGTGCAGCGGGCTATGGAGCAGCAGGGCTATCTGATTATGGCAATAAGGCCGCCGACAGTACCATGTCCCTGTTTGCGGATTACGCTTTGCAGTGAACATGTACGCAGCGATATCGACGGTATGCTGGATGCACTGTCCGTGGTCCTGAAATCGGTGGATGTCCGGGTATGACGGCGAGAGTGAGTGTGGTGCTGCTGCATGGCTGGGGTGCGACTGCACGGGTGTGGGATGATGCGGTCGCTGGTTTGGCCGGTGAGTATGATTTGTTACCCCTGAATCTGCCGGGACATGGCGAAAGCTGTCTGTCTGAAACAAGCCTGCCGGCTCTGGCACTGGAACTGGTCGGCAGACTGGAGCGGAATGTGTCAGGCAGGGTAGTTTTGCTGGGATGGTCGCTTGGTGGTCTGCTTGCCATGCAGGTGGCCATGTTGAGACCTGAGCGGGTGCGGGCCCTGCTGCTGGTGGCTGCTACTCCTGTGTTTGTCCGGCAAGAGGGCTGGGATGCAGCTATGCCGGCAGAGGAATTTGATGATTTCTGCCGATTGTATGAGCAGCACCCTGAAGGTGCCTGGCGGCGATTTATTGCCCTGCAGGCTCAGGGCGATGCGAATGGTCGGCAGGTTATAAGGGAGCTGAAATTGGCTTCGGCATCCTGTGAAAGCCCTTTGAAGTGGGGGCTGGATTGTTTGCGCATCAGCAATCTGCTTGCAGATTTGAACCGGTTGCAGATGCCGGTTCGCATGTTATTTGGCAAAGAGGATCGGCTTGTGCCCCGACAGGCTGCCGTATGTCTGGCGGATCGATTTGGTATTCATACCGAGCTTTGGTCATCTGCCGCTCATGCGCCTTTTCTTTCTTGCCCTGAAAAATTTACAGATTGGGTAAGAAATTGTTTGCTTGAGGAGTCTGTTCATGCCGGATAGCGGGTGCCCGCCGTTGTTTGACAAGGCTGCTGTGCGTCGTTCGTTCGGTGCGGCAGCGGGTGATTATGATGAATATTCGGTGTTGCAACGTGAGGTGGCGGATCGATTGTTAGGTCGCCTCGACTGGTTGAAAATTCAGCCAGATAACATTCTGGATATTGGTGCCGGTACGGGCAGGCCGACTGGTGCTTTGATGAAACGGTTTCCAAAGGCCCGCGTGCATGCGCTTGATTTGTCGGTGCCAATGCTTGGTCATGTTAAAAAACATGGCCGACTATTTTGTCGTCCATGGTTGATATGTGGAGACGGTCAGCAGTTACCTGTTGCGAATGCCTGCATGGATCTGGTTTTTTCCAGCCTGTGCCTGCAGTGGTGCGATCAGCCGGACAGGGTCTTTGCAGAGATTCGTCGGGTATTAAAGCCGGATGGTGTCGTCTTGTTCAGCAGCTTTGGCCCGGATACCCTGAAGGAGCTCCGTGCCAGTTGGCGGGCAGTGGATGAGCTGCCTCATGTGCATGTTTTCATTGATATGCACGATATCGGCGACCTTATAGTACGCGCCGGTTTGCAGGAACCGGTCATGAGCCGTGAGGAGATTACCCTGACTTATGCGGATGTTTTTGCCGTAATGCGCGATCTGAAATATATCGGCGCATCGAATGCCTTGCAGTCCCGTAGCCGCGGCCTGATGGGGCGAGGTAAATTACGGCGACTGGTCGATGCTTATGGTGAGTGGCAGTTGCCGGATGGTCGGCTGCCCGCTACCTATGAGGTGGTATATGGAACGGCCTGGAGCGGGCAGACCCGCCGGCCAGGTATGGCAACCGTGGCAGTAGAGGAAATCGGCCGCAGGCAGGTGCGTTAGATGTCATCCTATACCAGTATTTTTGTCGCCGGTACGGATACCGGGGTGGGCAAAACCCATGTTACCTGCCGGATTTTGCGTCGGCTGCGTGAACAGGGCATCAATGCCGCTGGTGCCAAGCCGGTTGCTTCAGGTATGCAGAGTGTGAATGGTGAATGGCTTAATGAGGATATTCAGGCAATCTGCGAGGCTGCTGGCAGTCAATTCGGCCCGGAGTTGATTAATCAGTATCGATATAAGCCGTATATCGCACCACATATTGCCGCTGCGGAACGGGGTGAAACGATTGATATGGGTGTCATTATGGATGGCTTTCGACGGTTGGCAGCCCGTGCCGAGCTGGTGGTGGTTGAGGGGGCGGGTGGTTTGATGACGCCACTCAACGAGCAGCATACTTTTTTGCATCTGATGCGGCGGTTGAATCTGCCCGTGATTCTGGTTGTGGCAATCCGGTTGGGCTGCATTAACCATGCTCTTCTTGCGCAACAGGGGCTGGAGTCGGCAGGTATTCCCCTGCTGGCCTGGGTGGCCAATTATCCCGCCGCCGATACAGTGCGTGACATTGCTGTGGAAGAGAGCCTTGGCAGCCGGTTGAATGCACCGCTGCTGGGCGTTATTCCATGGTCATCCGCATCGGTCAATGTTGAAATGGCTGATTTGGTGCGGCTTATTGCATCACATGAAAACGATTAATTTTGATTTGAGTTAATCTGATTGAATGCTTCTATCCGTATCTGGTTTGTGTATAATCCGTACCCGGTTCCCATGACCGGCAGTTCAGCGGTATTTGTCAGATTCTCATGTAAGTGCAAGGAGTGAGTCAGTGATCATTGCGGAGCATCACAGAGACGGTATGGTCAGATTTACACTGCGGCCTAATCGCTCTCTGGATTGGAGAGGAAGTCTGGAGTTTTTTGCATGGATGTCAGCGGTTTCTTTGAGTATTGCGGCATGGTTTGCATGGCAGGGTGCATGGCTTGTGCTCCCTTTTGCCGGTCTTGAGCTGGCAGCGCTGGCATTGGGCCTGTACATGGTTTCTGTGCGCTGCATGGATAAAGAGATTGTTTCTATCAATGAAGATACGGTTGAAATATGCAAGGGACGACGGCATCTGGAATCGAGGATTCTGGTGAGGCGTCACTGGGCGCAGGTCCGGCTGGAGGCCGGTGAGCATCGCTGGTACCCGGGGCGACTGATCATAAGATCGCATGGCAGAGGTACGGAGATTGGCCGGTTTCTGGGTGAAGTTGAGCGCAGGGATCTGGCCCGGAGACTCCGGAAAATTGTTTAATCAGGCAATCGGAAGAATTTATGGCAGTGCCGGCCAGTCTGTCCTACACTGAGCAGGTCAAAATCAGTGAGCCTGTGACCGGCTTGATTGATTTTATCCCGCGATATGTTGATATATTTCTGTATCGTTGGGAACCCTGACTTTGTCAGGGCCTCATTATGGTTTTTTATTACCGGGAGTAACAAGACGATGTTGCGTAAAATCAGTAAGCTCGTCGCGGCAGCCACGGCGACTGTGGTGACTGGTATGCAGTCTGCCTCGGCGGGCTATATGGATACGCTGAATATGACAAAGGGCGTCACACCTATCAGCGAAAGGGTCTATGACCTTCATATGCTGATCCTCTGGATCTGCATCATCATAGGTATCGTGGTGTTCGGTGCCATGTTCTATTCCATGGTTAAGCACCGTAAATCGAAAGGTGCGGTTGCTGCGACCTTCCATGAGAGCACTAAACTGGAAATCGTGTGGACGATTGTTCCTTTCCTGATTCTGGTCGGCATGGCTATCCCTGCAACCAGCACCCTGATATTCATGACCGATACGACCGAGTCTGATATGACGGTCAAGATTACCGGTCATCAGTGGAAGTGGGAATACGAATATCTGGACGGTGCCGCCGAAGGAGTACGCTTCATAAGCTCTTTGTCTGCCGATAGTCGCAAGGCCATTTATGCCGATCCGGCGTCGGTCGATAATTATCTGCTGGATGTTGATAACGAAGTGGTTCTCCCGGTGGGCAAAAAGATTCACTTTGTGCTCACTGCATCAGATGTTATTCATGCCTGGTGGGTGCCTGAACTTGGTCAGAAACAGGATGCCATACCCGGCTTCGCGAACGAGCTCTGGACTGAAATCCGGGAGCCAGGTGTATATCGTGGTCAGTGTGCGGAACTTTGCGGTCGGGATCACGGCTTTATGCCTATCGTCGTGCGTGCGGTCCCCGAAGAAGAGTTCGCCATCTGGGCCGCCGATAGGAAAAATGTTGGCAAAGCTGCTGAAACGGTTGATAAGGTGTGGACAGTGGATGATCTGTATGCCCGGGGTGAAGAGGTTTACAACACGGCCTGTATCGGTTGTCATCAGTTGAATGGTATGGGTCTGCCTTCTGTGTTTCCTGCAATCAACGGTAGCGCAATTGCTACCGGTCCTGTGGGAGCGCACATGGATGTGGTTATGAACGGTCGTCCGGGTACTGCCATGGCAGCCTATAAGGATCAGCTGAACGATGTCGATATAGCTGCCGTTATGACCTATCAGCGCAATGCCTGGGACAATAAAACGGGTGACCATGTCCTGCCAGCCGATGTAAAGGCAGTGCGCGGCGGTACGCCGGAATAGCTGACAGCATTTTAATTTTAGATTTACGGAGACTAACCATGAGTGAAGCAGTAGCACATGACGACCACGCCCATGGCCCGGAAAAGGGTCTGATGCGCTGGGTTTATACAACCAACCACAAGGACATTGGTACGCTGTACCTGTTGTTCTCGCTGACCATGTTCATGCTGGGTGGTGCCATGGCCATGGTCATCCGTGCGGAACTTTTCCAGCCAGGTATGCAGTTGATTGATCCGCACTTTTTTAACCAGATGACGACCATGCACGCGCTGATCATGGTCTTTGGTGCAGTCATGCCCGCTTTTGTCGGGCTCGCTAACTGGCTGATCCCGATGATGATCGGTGCGCCTGATATGGCATTGCCGCGCATGAATAACTGGTCATTCTGGATTCTGCCCTTCGCATTTACCCTGATGGTCGTCACTTTATTCATGGAAGGCGGTGCCCCTGCCGCAGGCTGGACGATGTACGCACCGCTGGTGTTACAAACCGGAGATGCGTTCCCGTTCCTGATTTTTTCGATTCACTTGTTAGGTATCTCCTCGGTAATGGGTGCGATCAATATTATCGCTACCATCATGAATATGCGCGCACCCGGTATGACATTGATGAAAATGCCCCTGTTTGTGTGGACATGGTTCATTACCGCCTATCTTCTGATCGCAGTTATGCCGGTATTTGCCGGTGCAGTCACCATGCTGCTGACCGACAAGTTTTTCGGTACGTCTTTCTTCAGCGCAGCGGGCGGAGGTGATCCGGTTTTGTATCAGCATATATTCTGGTTCTTTGGTCATCCAGAGGTCTATATAATGATTTTGCCGGCCTTTGGTATTGTTTCGGCGATCATTCCCACCTTTGCCCGCAAGCCGCTGTTCGGTTACAGCTCCATGGTGTATGCGACTGCCTCTATTGCGTTCCTGTCATTTATTGTATGGGCACACCACATGTTCACCGTTGGTATGCCATTGGCCGGCCAGTTGTTTTTCATGTATGCCACCATGATGATCGCAGTACCTACCGGTGTTAAGGTGTTTAACTGGGTCTCCACTATGTGGAAAGGCTCCATGACCTTTGAAACGCCGATGCTGTTTGCACTGGCCTTCGTCATCCTGTTCACCATCGGCGGTTTCTCTGGCCTGATGCTGGCGATTACACCGGCCGATTTCCAATACCATGATACATATTTTGTGGTTGCTCATTTCCACTATGTGCTGGTTACCGGTGCGGTATATTCGATCATCGCGGCCGCCTATTACTGGATGCCCAAGTGGACAGGTCACATGTATAACGAAACGGCCGGCAAGATTCATTTCTGGT
Organism: Gammaproteobacteria bacterium; assembly: GCA_022825085.1. GTDB lineage: Bacteria > Pseudomonadota > Gammaproteobacteria > JAJDYQ01 > JAJDYQ01 > JAJDYQ01. The sequence continues at coordinate 17,946 of JAJDYQ010000016.1, read as the reverse complement.
GGTCCACGATTTCAGTGAATGTTCTGTTCTTTCCTCAGCATTTTCTGGGACTGGCAGGTATGCCGCGCCGTATCCCTGACTATTCTGTACAGTTTGCTGACTGGAATATGGTTTCGAGTATCGGTGGCTTCGCCTTTGGTCTGGCCCAGGTTTATTTCTGCTGGATTGTCTATAAGACTATCAAGGGCGGTGAGAAAGCGACCGACCGGGTCTGGGAAGGTGCGACGGGGCTTGAGTTTGAAAATCTGCCGTCGCCGGCACCTTACCACAGCTTCACTATGGCTCCAGAGATCAAGTAATATCGACCCTCCAGTGCCTCGCTTCACGGGTGCGGTTATGCAGGAAGTCAAATGAGTCAGGATGACAAGCTCAAGGCCAGAAATCGCAAGACATTGATCATGCTGGTGTTGCTGGCGCTGGCGGTATATGGGACCTATATTTTTATGGCAACTCTGGCGGGGGCAGCTTAAATGGAATCATTTGAAAGCGGCAAGATAGAGAGGAGGTCGCATAAAAAACTGGTTGCCATGCTGGTTGCCATGGTGTTTTTTATGTCAGGGTTTTCTTTTGCCCTGGTACCCTTGTATGAGGTGTTTTGCGAAATTACCGGTCTGAACGGAAAAACGGCTGATGGTCCCGTTGCGGTTGAGGAAAAAATTGACATGAACCGCACGGTAAAAGTGCAGTTTATTGCTAATATGAATAGTATCAACGGGGCATGGAAATTCACGCCCGATGTATTTGAAATGGAAGTGCATCCGGGCAGTCTGGAAGAAACCGCGTTTCATGCCGAGAACACGACGGATCTGAACAGGGTTGCACAGGCAGTACCCAGTGTAGTGCCGGGTCAGGCTGCACTTTACTTTCATAAAACCGAATGCTTCTGTTTTAACGAACAGTCTTTTGAGCCCCAGGAAAGCAAGAGTATGCCATTGCGGTTCATGGTGGATCCCGAATTGCCGGAAAAAATCGAAACAATAGCCCTGTCATACACATTCTTCGAGCTGGACAGGGTTGCAGCGCAATAGTTTTTTTATTCTTCAATAAGGTAGGGGAAAATGGCACACATACATCCGAGTGGTGACTATTACGTACCACATGGTACGAAATGGCCAATTATCGGTTCGATTGGTCTCGCAACAGCCGCCGCAGGTTTTTCCAGTTATTTGAACGGTAGTAATGCCGGCTTCACCGTTATGTTTGGCGGGCTGTTGATTATTACCTATATGATGTACCGCTGGTTTGGTCAGGTCATTCAGGAAAGTGAGGACGGCTATTACAATGATCAGGTGGATGTCTCTTTCCGCATGGGTATGGGCTGGTTCATTTTTTCGGAGGTCATGTTCTTTGCCGCATTCTTTGGGGCTCTCTTCTACGCGCGGGCACTTTCGCTCCCCTGGTTGCTGGGAGAGGGGGACGGGCTTTTGACTAATATTCACTTATGGCCCTTGTTTGATGAGGGTTGGCCGAGTAATGGCCCTGCTGATTTTGGTGGTGACTTCCAGACAATTCCCGCATGGGGCCTGCCGGCACTCAATACCCTGATCCTGCTGGCTTCCGGTGTGACGGTTACGCTGGCACACTGGGCCTTAAAAGGAGATAGCCGCCAGGGTCTGATCCTGTGGCTCGCGGCAACTGTTATTCTGGGTTATGTCTTTGTTTATCTGCAGGCAACGGAATATACACACGCTTACAATGAGCTGAACCTGACCATGGAGTCCGGTATCTATGGTTCGACCTTTTTCATGTTGACCGGGTTTCATGGTTTCCATGTCACTATGGGTGCAACCATGCTGCTGGTAATTCTGGTGCGTGCCATAAAAGGCCACTTCACCAGAGAAAAGCATTTTGCATTTGAGGGAGTTGCCTGGTACTGGCACTTCGTCGATGTGGTCTGGCTGGGTTTATTTATCTTTGTGTACTGGATTTAATGAAGGAACAGTGGTTTGTTCCTTCAGGCTTGTTTCCGGGCAGTGCGATTCAATCCCTTACATTCCAGAGCATCGTATGTCTCCGAGTCTGGCTAGTCGATTCTGACCGATAGCTTTATCCGATTTGTGCTGACGTGAATAGTGAAGCAGCCATCGGGATGTAGTGGTCCACCAGTAAAAATGCAAATAGTGCCATTAAATACAGGATCGAGTAGGAGAATGTCTTCATCGGCCAGTACTGCTCATCTTCCGGGTGGCAGTACAGGCGAATAGCATGGTACAGGAACCCGGCCCCTAACCCGATTGCACCGATAAAGTAGAACCACCCACTCATGGTGACGGCAAACGGCAGCAGTGATACCGGAAACAGCAGTATGGTGTATAGCAGTATATGTAGCCGGGTAAATGCAACGCCGTGGGTGACGGGCAACATCGGCAGGCGGGCCCGTTCATATTCATGCCTTTTGGCAATCGCCAGTGCCCAGAAGTGCGGTGGTGTCCAGATAAATATAATCAGGAAAAGCAGCAGGGCATGAGGGTGTATATCACCGGTAACGGCCGCCCATCCCAGGATAGGGGGTGCCGCGCCGGTAGCGCCGCCAATCACGATATTCTGCGGGGTGGCGCGCTTTAAGTACATGGTATAAATAAAGGCATAGCCAATCAGTGATATAAATGTCAACATGGCCGTCATCAGATTTACCAGCCCAACCAGAATCAGCATTGATAAACTGCCCAGAATCAGCGCAAATGCACCAGCCTGGATACTATCCACCCGGCCGGTTGGTAGCGGGCGATTTTCGGTGCGGCCCATGCGGGTATCAATTTTTTGATCAACGATATGGTTTATGACGGCGGCGGAAGCCGCACCCAGGCCAATACCTGCGGAACCGAATATGAGAGTTGGCAGTGCCACCATGCCGGGGGTCGCCAGCATCATGCCCACTATGGCAGTAAATACGATCAGAAAAACCACATTGGGTTTTGTCATTTCATAGTAGCTCTCCAGGGTTGATCGTACCGTTATGGCTTCATTATCCACTACTTTGAACCTCGGCTATTGTGGCTGGAACCTGAATATATGGCATATATCAGCGTGACCATGCTCAATAACAGCATGGCACCGACGGCATTATGCGCTGTTGCAACGGCCAGTGGTAAAAAGAAAATGATATTGCTGATTCCCAGAAAAATCTGTACCAGTAACAATGTCATCACTATTCCGGCAATACGCTTGATCCCCCGGCTGATGTCTGCCTTCATCAACGCTATCGACAGTGCCGTGATATATAGAAAGGTCAGTATGGCTCCGATGCGGTGCGCCATATGAATTGCGGTTCGGGCATCTGATTGCAGTATGCCAAACTCATAGTTGCGACCAATTCCGCGCCACAGTATAAATCCTTCCGACCAGTTCATGGTCGGCCACCACCGTGCCTGACAGGTGGGGAAATCGGGACAGGCAAGCGCCGCGTAATTGGAGCTGGTCCAGCCTCCCAGCGTGATCTGCATGACCAGAATGAACAGACCGATAAGACATGCCAACTTGAAGCCGATGGTTGCACCGGTAGCCGGTGAGATATCAATGCGCCTTATACGCAGTACCATCAGCCACAACAGGGCCAGCGTCGTAAACCCCCCAAGCAGGTGAGCTGTGACCACAATCGGTTTTAGCTTCCAGGTTACGGTCCACATGCCAAGCGCTGCCTGAAACAGGATCAGGACCATTACAGCAGTTGCCAGTCCGACCGGTGCATCTTCATCCTGATGGTTTTTCCAGGCCAGCACCATCAGAGCAAACACGGTTAAAATCAGGCCGCCCGCAAAGTAGCGATGCACCATTTCCTTAACGGCGCTGGCAAAATCGACTGGACGCCATGCGTGTTCCTGCTCGGCCCGGGCAATTTCAGCATCGGTCACAGGAGCAATGAAATGGCCGTAACAGCCGGGCCAGTCCGGGCAGCCCAGACCGGCATCTGCCAGACGGGTATAAGCTCCCAACACAACCACAAGCACGGCCAATACAACCGCAAACAGCAGGAGGTTTCCATATAGACGCTTATTCATGATTCATCTGTGGGACGAATCCAGGTGGCTTTCAGTAAATGACGCAGATCTTCAAGAATATCAGATGGGTTGGCATCACCAGGATACCGCATCATCAGGTTCCCAAGTGGATCAATAATATGGATTGTGCCCGCTATCGAGGATATATCTCCTTCCTGATAGCCCGGAAACTGCGCCAGCATTCGTTGTGAGTTCTCCACAATACGGTACAACAGGGTGCCGGGGTTATCCGATATGAATTGCTGGATATCGGTGCCTTTTTCGGCAACGACAACACGCTGCACACGATAGGCATCCTTGCCAACTGCCAACCGGATTTGGCGCATTTTATAAATGTTCTTCATGCAGTCTTCAATACAGGGGTTATCCGCAACCTCAAGCAGCGACCATTTGCCGAGAAAGTTTTTCTGGACAATCAGCCGCCCTTCATCATCCACCAGTTCAAAGCTTTCCAGAGGGCGTGCAGGATGTACCAGTTCACCGTGATTTTTGCCCGTGACTGTACCCAGCCCGATATCAATAATGCCGGCATGGATGAGCCATGCCAAAACCGGTGAGATAACAAATACTGCGGTTGTCAGTACAAGCGCTGTACGATGGTTCATATCCGATCCTTACTGCCGGCGGCAGAGGCATCCGGCTTCAGACTACTGGCTACAAATAAAAAAATCAGCGCTATGGCCAGCGAAAACCACTGCAAGGCATAGCCCTTATGCTTGTTCGGTCCCATGCGTACTGACGGTTGCCATTCGCGCACGAATCCATGAGGTTCGTGCGGGCCAAGCAATACCACCCAGGGTAATACCGGTCGGGCAAGTTGTAATGCCATCCATTCGGTTTCCACATAGGGAATGGTCTTCGGCCAGCCAGCCGGTGAGTCATCCAGGGAACCCATTTTTATACCGACAGAGGGCGGGTGACTGATCAAGCCCTTGACTCGTGATACATTTTCATCAATTTCAATCTGTTGTCCGGTATCTCCGGTTTTTGCAATCCAGCCACGGTTGACCATGACCACTTTCCCATCGGTGAGCACGAACGGTGTCAGCACCAGATAGCCGGCCAGGCCCCTGTGAATCCGGTTTTCCAGCAGGGCCTGATGATGTGTATCATACTCCCCTGATAACTCAATACGGCGATATTGATAACCCTGCCAGTTCTGATCAAAATTGCCAATATCCACGGTTGGTAACCCGGGTGCCCTGCTATAGCGGTCCAGCAACTGTTGCTTTTCATCGGCCCGATCCAGTTGCCAGCTACCCAGGGACAACAGCGCCACCAGTGTTGTCAGCACCACAATGCCCGGCAACAGGGATGGCCTGAAATGTCGCTTTGTCATCACCAGACGGTGCCACCTGAACTGAAAGATCGAGGTATAATGTAAGGCAAATTCCACAACCTATCAACAAAGGCCATCAGCTTGGGAAAAATTATAGTCATCGCCATTCTCATCGCTATTTTAATTGCTTTGGGTTCCGGCTTGTATTTCATGATGAGAAATAATGATAACTCGAATCGTCTCGTGAAGGCACTGACCTGGCGAATTGTCCTTTCCATCGGACTCTTTTTATTCCTGATGGCAGGTTACTATCTTGGCTGGTTCCAGCCAAACGCCCGATTACCTTACTAAGAAAACCCTGTCCATTCATATTGTTAAACAATCAGGCCTGAATATCGGTCATACACCCTTTGATAATAATGATTTTTGATATTTCAAGCGTGCTGTACAAAGAATCACTGAAAAAAACCTGAACCCAGGGCTAGTCGCGCTGCTTGAGAGGAGACTCAACGATTACATCACTAAAATGACATGCCTTCAGCATAGTGTGGGACATGCTGCTTTGACCCATATTGCGGCTGAATTTTATATGACACACTTGAGTCATTCACCAGGATATATGTGTTGCCAGACAGTTCATCAAGTATTTTGCATGGATTTATTTGTGGATTAAGATGGTTGCATTGAGACTTTATCCAGTTTTCCAGAGAACCCTTTTTTGGGGGGCTTTTTCACTATCCATCTGTTTTAGTTTCGATACCACCATTTCGGCACACTCGCTTAACGGACTAACGGTTTTTCCTTTTTGGGGCTTTGGTTTGCCGGTTTTCTTTCGGGCGGGTACTTTTTTGCACTTGCGCCCTATGTTTTTAATATGTGAGCGATTGCAGCGCACAGTCAGCAGCACAAGGTCGTTTCCCATAAATTCAGCTTATGGTGGAACAATACATCCACTTCCATACCAATCCAGCATGCGTTATACTGTGCATGTTTTTGACATCGGTCGAGAGACCGGTGTGGATTTCCAGATAAACATGCTTTGGGGAAGTATCCATGAAAATAACTGTAATGACAGGACTGAGCCTGATGGCTGGTCTGTTTGCTTTTGAAGTGTTCGCGGCGGGTAACCCGGTGGCGGGCAGGGACAAGTCTCACACCTGCATCGGATGTCACGGCGTGCCCAATATGGATAATGTCTATCCGACTTATAAAGCGCCGAAAATCGGTGGTCAGTCAGCTGCCTACATTGTCAGCGCATTGAAGGCGTATGCGGACGGCAGCCGTCAACACTCGACCATGCGGGCACAGGCAGAATCCATGACGGATGAGGATATGGCGGACATTGCTGCTTACCTTCAGTCACTGGCACCAGGAGAGTGATAATGAAACTGCAAAATACGTTGATGATTGGCCTGTTGGCAATATCTGTTCCTCCGCTCCATGCCTACAAAGGCGATGCCTCCGCCGGTGAAGCTAAAGCCGTCGTCTGTGCCGCCTGTCACGGGCAGGGTGGCAACAGCACGATTCCGATCAATCCATCTCTGGCGGGGCAAAACTACACCTACCTTGAGCGGGCACTGCTGGATTACCGCAGTGGCGCACGCAAAAATGCCATTATGAATGGACAGGCTGCAGGCCTGAGTGATGACGACATTGCCAATCTGGCAAAGTACTACTCTCTGCAATCGGGCAAACTGGTCAACCTGAAAGCCAGATAAAGGCCCGTCCGGTGCGAACCATTCTGTGAGCGCGAAAAATACCGGACTTTCGGTATGTCTCCCAGATATTTATTGACTTGGGTTAATTAGTCTCAGAATTAATTTTGTGCTGTGTGGAAAACTGTTCTGCTTGTTGTATGATGAAATCTGGAGGGAGGTGCAGGCTTAAAAAGTGTGCCTCCTGTTCTCTGTAACAACACAATATATTTTCGGAGAGTAAAATGACTTTGAAGAAAACTTTGGCAGTGCTGGCTGTCGCAGGTGCAGCTGTAATAGCGGGTTCACCTGTACAGGCGCAACCCTGGAGTGGTTCCGGTTATGGTGGCGATAACTTTGGTTCTTCCGGATGGGGCGACGGACGTAGTTCCGGGCGCGGTAACGCCTCAGGTGAAGGCGATTTCAATATGAACTTCTCTGGTCGTGGCCAGGGCAACATGGACGGTGATACCAACTGGCAGGGTTCCGGTTATGGTTCTGGCAATAACCAGGGTTATGGTGGCGGTCGTCCATACGGTTACGGTCCATACGGTTATGGTGCCCCTCACGGCTACGGTGCCCCTTACGGTTACGGTGCTCCTTATGGTTACAATGCTCCCTACGGTTACGGTGCTCCCGGTGGGCCCTATGGCGGCGCTCCTCATCCCTACGGCGCACCGCCTTATGGTGGTTATGGTGCCCCTTACGGTTACGGTGCCCCTCCGGGTTGGATGCCACAGCCCCCCGCATCTTCAGCACCACAGGTGCCGGCACAGAAGTAATCAGAGTACGGGGGAGCAGCAATATAGTCATATAATTGCTGTTTCCCTCGCTGAAAAAACCAGGGGCCCGACTTTATGGACTTCGGGCCATTGATTTCAGATGGCACAGAAAACCCGGGTCTGCCAGGCTTTGTCGATTAATTTGAGTCGTCAGATTGCTGGTTGCGCATTTTATCAGTGAAAAGCGCCTGAATACCTGATCGCTGAACCACAGAGTGGACATGATTTCGGTAATGTGCGACCGCACTGACACCATTGGCGGCAACATCATATATTTTCCATTCCCCCCGAATACGGGCGATACGTAATTCAACCGCTGTCGGATACTGATTCTGGCGATAGACATGAACAATGGCATTGACCCGCCCACGATAAAGATTGCCGTTAACATTCACCAGTCGTGCCTGCCCGCCCCTGTAGTCAGAGAGATTATTGACCAGGGCAGCAAGAAACCTCTGCTTTATCATGGTATTGATGGCATTGCGCTGCTGTGGATCAAGGGAATACTCCAGATGTCCCAGTATCAGGCTGGACATGGTGGAAAAGTCAAAAAAAGGTGCCACCTCGGTTTCGACAAACCGCTGCAGGCTGGTTGCGTCATCAAGTTTCTCTGACTCAACAAACGTGCGGATTTTGTCGATACCGGTTTGTACGACCTTGCGCGGGTCCCGCATGGGGTATGCAGGCGGGGCCGGATACGGGCCGGTGGCGTAGCTGCCGGGCGGATGGTGGGGTAACTGTGCGTGAATCTGGGTGGAGAGGGCCAGACCGACGACAGTAATAACCAGTAATGTTTTCATATTCCTGATTCCTGTGAGTAAAGTGGATTTCACCGTTACCGGATTACCTTACTCAGTATAGCGGTTGTTTGGTCAGGATATAAGATAGAGATGAAAAAAACATTCACCAGCCGGAATTGCCGGAAGGTCGCCCATGCCTGTTATTGGCGGATAGTCAGCGTATCGCCGCGCTGTATCAACTCCAGCCGCTTCAGAAAAGACATGCCGAGCAAGACTTCATTCGTGTTCATATGGGGATTGATATGGGCTGCTATATCATGCAGTTCGATATTGCCGATACCGATGGAATCAAGCCGGGTACTATAGGTTTCAATAACACCATTGGCGGTATTGGCATAAGAGCGTGTTCCTGCCTTGAGTGACAGGTTGCGGGCAATATCCTGCGGGATAGAAACCACAGTGGCACCGGTGTCGAGTAGAAACGTCACCGACTGATCATTGATCCGACCACGGGCCACATAATGTCCCTGTCGATTGCGCTTCAGCCGGATTTCACGCAGCCCCTGATTCGATATACTTGACTCAATATTCCGATTGGGATTCCATTGCCTGTCCAGAACATCGCTGAAAAACAGGCTGAGCAATCCGATTGCAATAATCCAGGCGGCGAGCATCATATGCCGCCCCATGTGCTTCTGAGACTGATTTTCTGACTCTGGCATTATCTGCCCCTGACAATGAAAAAAACCACACAGCAAAAAATTTTTATACCCGGCCCTGCAGGAGAGCTTGAGGCCCTGTTGAGCATGGCTGATGACCATGGTGACAGCATTGGCATTATCTGTCACCCGCATCCGCTGTATGGTGGCAGTATGCACAATAAAGTGGTTCACTATACTGCCCGCGCATTACACAAGGTTGGGATGCCGGTGCTGCGTTTCAACTTCAGGGGAACAGGTCGCAGCGCCGGTGAATTTGATGATGCCGTTGGTGAAGCCGATGACCTGAAAGCAGTGGTCGAATGGTTGCGGCAAAAATATCCATCTCGTGATCTGGTCATGGCGGGTTTTTCATTTGGTTCCTATGTGGCGGCAAGTCAGGCACAGACGCTGGCGGTCACAAAGCTCATATCCATCGCCCCGCCGGTGAATCTTTATGATTTCCAGAAGCTGGCACCGCAGATGCCCTGGCTGGTCATCATGGGCGATGCAGATGAAGTGGTGCCGGTACTGGCAGTCCGGCAATGGCTGCAGAACGAAGTGACAGCCCGTCGCACGGTATGGATGCCGGGGGCAAGCCATTTTTTTCACGGTCGCCTGCCGGAGCTGGCACGGCACATCGAAGGCTGGCTGACAGGCAACCTATGTTAATGTCAGAGATGCAGGTAACCGGCACAATGTGCGAATGAAGCCCGCTACGATCCCGGTATTTATTCTGATAATCGGCCTGTCCATACCGGCTTTTGTAAATGCCGATGATCAGGTGGACGACTTCTACCGATTTGAAGATGTGCTGCTGGAAGAAGAACTGAGCTATCCAGACTGGTTTAAGCCCCACTTTGGTGACCTGAGCGAAAATCTCAGGGCAGCTGCAGAGGCCGGCAAAAAAGGGTTGATCGTTTATTTCGGACAGAAACGGTGCAGCTATTGTGAAAGATTTATGCAGGTCAATCTGCATGACCCGGCTACTGTCAACTATCTGAGGCGTTATTTCGATGTAGTAGCCATCGACATCTGGGGTATAGAAGACATTGTTACGCCAGATGGCGATAAACTGACGGAGCGGGAATACTCGATCAGTGAAAATACCAACTTTACGCCCTCCCTTATCTTTTACAACGAGCATGGAGAGCAGGCATTACGCCTGCGCGGACTATATCCGCCATACCAGTTCAAGGCTGCGCTCAAATATGTGGCCGAAGATTTTTACCGACAGGAAAGCCTGCGTCGATACATGGCACGAGCCGACTCCGGCCTGCTGTTTGATTTGGATGGTCTCAACGAGCAGGATTTTTTTGTACAGCCACCATTTAATTTTGATCGCAGTCAGATCAAGTCAAACATTCCGCTGGTCGTATTTTTTGAACAGGGCAGATGCCATGCCTGCGATGTCCTGCATACAGGCCCGTTCTCAAATGGCCGGTTGCGGCACGAAGTTGAAAAACTCGAAGCGGCGCAGCTCGACATGTGGTCCGACACACCGGTAGTAACGCCGACCGGCAAGCGAACCACCGCCAGACAATGGGCCAGAGAACTCGGACTGTTTTACGCGCCGGCCATGATATTCTTTGATGAAGGAGGCAGGGAGATCCTGCGGGTGGATGCTGTAACCCAGTTTTATCGGCTGCTGGGTGTATTCGGTTACATCAACAGACGTGGCTACCGGGAGCAGCCCAACTATCAGGTATGGCAATTGAACCAGCGCAAGCTGACTGCCGGAGAATAGGGCGGGGGGCAGGATTATCGGGTTTTCCGGTTTGCCAGCCAGGCATTGCGGGGATTCGACAGCACCAGTGGGCGGATAATATCGCCGCAATGGAACCGAACCTCGCCATATTCCAGGTCCTCGATATACAGCCTCAAAGTCTCCCTGATCGTTGGAAAAGCCAACTCCTGCCAGGGAATATCCTCGACACCGACCAGATTGACCGCCGCTGACTCCGGCCCCGGGCTGAACTGACTGCCGACCAGACTGCCGTAGTAAATCATATAGACCTGATTGATATGCGGCAGATTGAGCAGAGTAAAGAGCCCGTGAATATCGACTTCCGCCCTTGCCTCCTCCCATGTTTCTCTTGCAGCTGCCTGCTCGACCGTTTCATGGTTCTCCATAAAGCCGGCTGGCAAAGTCCACGTATTCCTGCGGGGTTCTATGGCACGCTTGCAGACAAGGATTTTTTCATCATGTGTGACCAGACAGCCCGCTACGATATTGGGATTCTGATAATGGACAAAATTGCAGTTTGCGCAAATAAAGCGCGGACGATTGTCCCCGTCAGGTACACGAAATTCGACATTATCTGAGCCACATTGAGAGCAATAATTAATTTTCACGCCAACCGGTCAAAATATACTGTGTGCCTACATTGCGCGAAATATGGCCAGAAAGCAAGCATGCCTCCGGCAAAACCCTGATTGATTCAGAGTTCTTCCCCGGTCCGTTTGGGCAGGACATGAATCAACGCTGCGCCACAGATAACACACAGTGCGCCGATCAGATCAGTGACGGACAGAGTTTCGTCGAGCAAAGCCATGCCCCACAACACACCGAACACAGGGATGACCAGAGTAACCGAAGCGGTTTTACTGGCACCGATTTTTTTAATCAGATCAAAATACAACACAAAAGCCATTGCAGTTGAACACACACCCAGAATAACAGGGGCCTGTAACTGGGCAGCGGTCGGCAGAGAGTCCGGCTGTCCGCCGAGCAGCCATAAAACGACAGAGGAAGTCAGCAGACTGATAAAAGCTGAAAACATCGGTTTGACGGCAGACAGATAACGCTTGCTCAAATTGATTGCCAGGGCATAACACAACCCGGCCAACAGGCACAAAATAAGCGCCCACACGGTTTGCTGTACATTACCGTAGCTGCCGATACTGTTATAAAACAAAATGACCAGACCGACTATGCCCAGCACGGTGCCTGCGATCTGTCGTTTGGAAAACGCCTCATCCAGCCACAGCACGGCGATGACAGCGGTAAAAATCAGAGTTGAGGCATTCAAAATGGACACCAGGCCGGACTGTAATGTCAAAGTTGCCTGTGCCAGCGATACAAAGGGAATAGCCGAATTGAACAAGCCGATAAGGCATAAAATTCCCCATGTTTTAAGGTTCAGCCACTGACCCTGCTGCCATATAATGATCAGCGGTAACAGACAGATGGCCGCGATGGCAACCCGCATCCAGATAATGCCGATGCTGCCGAAATCCTGTGCCCCGATTTTCATAAACACAAAAGAAGCTCCCCACAGGGCGGCCAACAACATGAACTGCAGAATATTCTTCATTTGCGGGTATGAAAGTGATGAGCAGAAAGACAAAAAAGCGGACCTGGAAACACTGAATCCAGTCACAGCATCCGCCGGATTATGAACCATAGCCGGATGCAGCTAAAGATCCTTCAAAAAAATACGTGACTTTCGCTGATAGTTATACAAGCGGCGTCTGGCTATTGGCAGGTCGTCGATTCGGGCGGCTGAAAAGCCATGCTCCTGAAACCAGTGAGCGGCCTGAGTCGTCAGCACAAACATCTGCCGGATGCCGGCCTCGGCAGCATATTGCTGAGCCGCATCGAGCAACCGGTCACCGCTGCCGGAACCCTGATAGGCCGGCGCCATGGCCAGACAGGCCAGCTCGGCCATGCCGGCCTTGCTGTACGGATAGACTGCCGCGCAACCAATGACCGCACCGTCGCGTACAGCGACCAGAAAATGATCGATCTCCAGCTCCAGCCGCCGCCGCTGACGCCTGACCAGCACACCCGAATCCTCCAATGGTTGGATGACCTGCAAAATGCCGGCAATATCCTCCAACTGTGCCGTGCGAATTGTGTCGAAAGGTTCCGCGCTGATCAGGGTACCGACCCCGTCACGGGTGAACAACTCCTGCACAATCGCCCCCGGCACAGCCCAGCGCACAACATGCACCCGGCGTACTCCCGCGTTGACAGCCTGTACAGACACATCCAGCAAGCGCCGGGTTGCATCATCCAGTCGCCGTCGGCCATGCAGCAACTCACGTGCCTCATGCCCGGTAAGCTGGCGCAGCAACCTGCGGCGGCTATCAGAAATGACAGCCCGACCGGTCAGCATGATCAGTTTATCGGCGCACAGGGCCGATGCACAGGCCCCGGCGACCTCCCGGCATGACAGATTAAAAATTTCACCTGAAGAAGAAAAACCTACCGGAGATACCAGCACGACAGCCCCGGTATCAAGCTGATGACGGACAGCATCGTCATCTACCCGCCTGACGATGCCGGTATGGCAGAAGTCAATACCACCATGAATGCCATACGGGCGGGCCGTCACAAAATTACCGGAAGAAACCCTGATATTTATACCGGCTGGTGCAAGGCCGGCCAACGCACGCGAAAGCCGCGACTCCAGCTTCAGGCGCACCCTGCCGGCCTGCTGTTCCACACAGGCTATGGCCTGATCATCCGTTACCCGAAACCCCTCCGGTGATATATCGGATAGATACTGAGACGGATGGCCGTCAAGACATGCCTCGATCTGGGGGCCAAGGCCATGTACCAGCACAACCCGAATACCCAGGCAGGAAATGCCGGCAATATCGCGCAACACCTGCTCGATGGCTGTAGCACTGTCAATGGCTTCGCCGGGTACACAAACGACAAAGGTTTTACCGCGGTGCATCCTTATATAAGGTGATGCCTCATAAAACCACTGCAAAAAACCGCTGTCTGTTGTCACTTTACCCATATCCCCATTGTGCCATGAACCGGTTCACCATCCATAAAAAAACGATACAACCCTCATGCGGATAAGCTGCCATATCGATCAGGAACCGGAAAAATGTATGAACTGTGAAGCAGCTCACGCCTTCAATAAATAGACAGTCGAACTTACTGTACAAGTCTCGCTCTAAAGAGTATCTTTATGTAAGAATATGCTAAATTAGTAATATAAGCTCTATTGGATTATGAACAAAGTCATTTTACACACAGTGATGCTGCTTGCAGTCGGTCTGCCGGCTATTGCGGCACCTGATGGCAGGGCACTGTTTGAGTCTGCATGTGTTGCCTGTCACCGGCAGGATGGGCAGGGCGGTATCGGCCTGCCGCTGACCAAAACAAAATTTGCCCGTCTGTCTGATGACTACCTGTATAAAACCATACGTAACGGTCGTCCCGGTCGTATCATGCCGACCTTCGACACACTCAGCGATGCACAGGTGCGTGCCATCATAGACTACCTGCGCACCTGGTCCGGCACCGAATCATTCAACCATCCTGAAATTCAAATGACAGGCGATGCGGCCAGAGGTGCAAAGCTGTTTTCCGGCTACTGCGTCAACTGCCACGGTGTCGAAGGCAGGGGGCTGGGCAAGGGGACCGGCCAAAGCTACTCAAGAGAACGCGAATTCAAGGTTGTGCCGCCGGCAGTCGGCAATACAGGCTTTCTGAACTCCGCCTCCGATGCCATGCTCAAGGACGTGATAACAAACGGTCGGCAGGGAACGCTGATGGCGGCATTTGGCAGGCTGGGTCTTGACGAACAGGCTATCAATGATCTGGTCGTCTATCTTCGCAGCCTGCAAAAGCAGCCGCCGCCCAGTCAGCAACAGGCCGTCATGCCCAATGCCAGCGTGATAGTCGATTCCCCGGAAGACTTTGACACCACACTGGAAAACCTGAAACAGGCACTATCCGGTTATAACTTCAGAGTATTTCCGGACCGCTCGCTGGAAAAAGGCCTGTTTCCGGAATGGGAAGAAAACCGTCGGCAGATGACGATTCGATACTGCAACTTCAATGACCTGTACGACATGCTCAAGATCGATCCACGACTGGGCGTTGGATTGCCCTGTCGCATAACCGTTGTTGAACAGGAAGATGGACAAGTGCAATTGATCGCCATGAACATGGCCGTGATTGCACGGCTATTCAACAACGACCAGCTCAGAGACTATGCCGTGCAACTGGACGATATTCAGAGGCAGATACTGGAAGAGGTAACCTTCTGATGCGCCGCCTGATAATCAGCCTGTTGATGCTGGCAGCGAGCCTTCCTGCCGGTGCGGAAAACATCCTCATGACCCGCAGCTACCAGAGTTTTGATGTCGTACTGCAAGCGGCCAAAGACAGCCTGGCAAGCCACGGCTACACGGTAGCGCACGAACAACGCTGCGATGGCGGACTGAACCACTCCGGCTACCAGACAGACTACTACCGGGTGATTTTTTTCGGCAAGCCGGAAGAAGTACGTTATCTGAGCCAAAAATACCCGGAGCTGATACCCTACCTGCCCCTGAAGCTGGCTGTCTTTGCGGAAGAGGACCAGATGCTGGCGGTCAGCTTTAATCCCGAGGTTTACGGCCAGTTTTTTACCCGACAGGAACTGAAAACGCAATTTGCCCGCTGGAAAGCCGATCTGGACTCAGTGCTGGCCGACCTGCGTAGCATACAGCAGATAGACATCGGTGCCGCCGCATCGCCTACTCATCCGTGACACAGCCCTCCGCAGCATCCTTCACGGCCTTGATATACTTATACAGCGTACCGCGTGTGGCCTTATAGGCCGGCATAACCCAGTTCTGCTGTCGTTTGCGCAGCTCATCCTCCTCGATATCCACGCTCAGGGTATTATGTCCGGCGTTGATCGTGATGACATCACCGTCCCTGACCAGGGCAATCGGCCCGCCTTCCTGCGCCTCCGGCACGATATGGCCGATGATAAATCCATGTGACCCGCCGGAAAACCGCCCATCGGTCAGCAGAGCGACATCCCCGCCCAGGCCGGCACCCATGATGGCGGAAGTGGGCGTCAACATCTCCGGCATACCCGGCCCGCCTTTCGGTCCCTCATAGCGGATCACAACCACATCACCTTTATAGATACAACCCTCCTCAAGTGCCTGCAACATATCCTCCTCGCAGTCAAACACCCGCGCCGGGCCGCTGAACGCCAAACCCTCCTTGCCGGTAATTTTGGCGACCGCACCACCGGGTGCCAGATTACCTTTCAGAATATGGATATGTCCCGACGCCTTGATCGGCTTTTCCAGAGGCAGAATAACATCCTGTCCGGCCTTCAGACCGGGCAGGTCGGCCAGATTTTCAGCGACTGTTTTGCCGGTCACCGTCAGGCAGTCGCCATGGATCAGCTCATGCTCCAGCAGATACTTCATAACAGCCGGCGTACCGCCGACCTCATGCAGATCCTCCATCACATAGCGGCCACTCGGCTTCAGATCAGCGATAAACGGCACACGCCGCGAAGCCGCCTGAAAATCATCGAGCGAGATCCGCACATCGACGGCACGCGCCATGGCGATGATATGCAGCACCGCATTGGTAGAACCACCCAGTGCCATGATGATCGTCAGGGCATTCTCGAATGCCTCGCGGGACATGATATCGCGGGGTCGCAGCTCCAGCTCCAGCAGATTACGCACCGCCGCACCGGCCCGCAAACACTCCTCGGCTTTTTGGGCATCTTCAGCCGGAGTAGAAGACGAATAGGGCAGCGACATACCCATCGCCTCGATCGCGGCGGCCATCGTATTGGCCGTGTACATGCCGCCGCAGGCACCGGCACCCGGACAGGCATGGGCAACAATACGCTGGCGCTCATCCTCCGTGATTTTGCCGGCGATAGCCTCACCGTAACTCTGAAAGGCCGACACAATATCCAGCGTTTTGCCGTCCGCATGACCGGCCCGGATAGTGCCGCCATAGACCATCAGGGCAGGCCGATTCAGCCGCCCCATGGCGATCAGAGTGCCCGGCATATTCTTGTCACAGCCCGGCAGGGAGATATTGGCGTCATACCACTGCGCCGACATCACGGTTTCGATAGAATCCGCGATAATATCGCGTGACTGCAAAGAAAAACTCATCCCCTCCGTGCCCATCGAAATACCGTCCGAAACACCGATCGTATTAAAGCGCAATCCGACCAGACCGGCCGCCACCACACCCTCCTTGACCCGTGCGGCAAGCTCCAGCAGATGCATATTACAGGTATTGCCCTCATACCAGACGCTGGAAATACCGACCTGCGCCTTATCCATATCCTCACGTGACAGGCCGGCACCGTACAACATGGCCTGAGAAGCACCCTGCGACCGGGGCCGGGTAATACGGCGACTGACTTTATTAAGATCGCTCACAATACGTCTCCGCAGATAAAAACCGGATTGTCCCACAAATGCCGCCGGATACAAAGCCGGCCGCACGAAAAACCGGCACAATCGGCCAAAACGGCCCCGATTAAACGCTAAAAATCATTGCAAACCGCCTCTGACCCGACTATAATGGACAACATGAACCCGATTTACGGCAAAATTGCCCGCGTTAAAAAAAAGACTTGCCGGGACAATCCAACTGTAATAGGGTGCAAACCGGAAGCCGCCTCCGGGCCGATACCCGACCCCGGCATCCATTGACATATTCAGGTAACCAGCTCAGGGAGTAACCAGCCAATGAACCGCACAAAATGGCTTACGCACCACCAGCCTGTCGGCAATGCCGACGGCAACAACAATATTGGAATCACCCGCCGGCAATCCGCCGCTCACGCCATGGCGACCGATGTCCCTCGCACCGCCATCGCCACGCTCAAAGATACCGTGGCCGGTGTCCATGCCCGTATTCGCCTCGCTATCGATGATGCGGCACGCCTGACCGCTCCGTGGGGGGGGGGGGGGGGCGGGGGGGGGGAGCGGGGGGGGGGCGGGGCCGGCGCGCGGCGGGCGCGCG
>JAJDYQ010000011.1 GCA_022825085.1 Gammaproteobacteria bacterium | reverse complement strand
TATTATTCACTGCATGTTGAACAACAACAGACCGTTGTTCGTCAGGCATTGCATGGTGATCCTGTAAAACACATAAGGAAAAGCACATGACTATCGAAGTAAAAACCCCCGAATTACCCGAGTCGGTTGCGGATGGCGTTCTGATTGAATGGCGTGTTTCCGTTGGACAGAGTGTTCAACGCGACGACAATCTTGTTGAGATTGAGACTGACAAAGTCGTGCTGGAAATTCCCGCACCGGATAGCGGTACAGTTAAGGAAATACTAAAACCAAATGGTGAAGTTGTGACCAGCGGCGATGTGCTGGCCATACTGGAGCAGGGTGAAGTCATTGCTCCCGCAGCCGAATCGCAAACAGCGCAGCAACCTGATATGACTAAAGCCGCCGATGTACCCATGAGCCCGGCAGTGAAAAAGTTGATCGCTGATAATAAGCTGGAACCATCCCGGATCCGCGGTTCCGGAAAATCAGGAAGAATTACCAAACAAGATGTGCTGGAATACCTTGATAACGTATCTAAACCAGAAAATAATCCTGCACCTCCGCCCGATCAAACCATGACCAAAGAAGACATTATTAATGATCGTATGGAAGAGCGCGTCCCCATGACACGTTTGCGGGCGCGGGTTGCCGAGAGGCTTGTACAGTCTCAGCAAACGACTGCCACATTGACAACATTTAACGAGGTCAATATGGAGCCGGTCATTTCGCTGAGGTCAAAGTATCAGGATCAGTTTACCAATAAGCATGACGTTAAACTGGGATTTATGTCCTTTTTTGTAAAGGCATGTACCGAGGCATTAAAGCACTATCCGGTCGTTAACGCCTCGGTTGATGGTAGCGATATTATCTATCATGGCTTCTATGATATTGGCATTGCGGTCGGTTCACCCCGTGGATTGGTGGTGCCCATTCTTCGTAATACTGACACGCTGTCTTTTGGTGATATAGAAAAGGCCATAAGGGATTTCGGGGCACGCGCCCAGGATGGGAAACTCGGACTGGATGAACTCAGCGGTGGCACTTTCAGTATAACAAATGGCGGCATATATGGCTCCATGTTATCAACTCCGGTCATCAATCCACCGCAAAGTGCTATTCTCGGAATGCACAACATTCAACAACGCGCCGTGGTGGAAAATGATGAGATCGTCGTCAGGCCGATGATGTATCTCGCTCTTTCGTATGACCACCGGATTATTGATGGTCGTGAGGCAGTGCAGTTTCTTGTCAAGGTGAAGCAGTCTCTGGAAAATCCGGCAATTATGCTGCTGGCCTTGTAACAACTGCTGCAGGTATCGTATTGATGATGCCGAAAATTCAGCCATCCCGGAATCATTGAAATTTACATGTTTATTATTGGATTAAATAAATGTCATCTGACAGCGAACAATATGATGTGCTTGTCATCGGTGCCGGCCCTGCCGGTTACGTAGCAGCCATACGATGTGCCCAGCTTGGGTTGTCGGTTGCCGTTGTCGAAAAATGGATCGACCGGCAAGGTAATCCTGTGCTTGGCGGGACATGCCTTAATGTCGGATGTATTCCATCCAAGGCATTACTGGATTCTTCTGAACGCTACCATGAAATCAATCATGCAGCGTCAGCACATGGCATCAAGACAGGCAGGGTTTCCATGGATGTGCCGGCAATGCTGACCAGAAAAGACAAAATTGTCCAACAGCTTACCGGCGGCATAGAAGGCCTGTTCAAGGCGAATGGTATCCAATGGATCCAGGGCTATGGCAGGCTGCTGTCCGATAAAAAAATAGCCGTAATTAATCATGCCAGCGAAAGAGCTGAATACCATGGGCACTCAATTATCCTTGCAAGCGGTTCTGTTCCCATTGATATACCCGTGATTCCAATTGATGGTCAACGAATTGTTGACTCATCGGGAGCGCTGGAATTTGAAGATGTTCCCAAACGACTTGCTGTTATCGGCGCAGGTGTTATCGGTCTTGAGTTGGGTAGTGTATGGAATCGTCTGGGTTCCGAGGTCATTATTCTTGAGGCGCTGGACAGCTTTTTACCAACGGCTGACCAGCAGGTTAGTCGCGAAGCCATGAAACAATTCAAGTCTCAGGGGCTGGATATTCGACTGTCAGCCAAAGTAACAGGCAGCAAGGCAACCAAAAAAGAGATAACGCTGACTTATGAAAGTGCCCAGGGAAAACAGAAGCTGCCGGTTGATCGTGTGCTTGTGGCAGTCGGACGCCGCCCGAACACTCATGATCTGATCGATGAGTCTATTGAGCTAAAGCGGGATGAAAGGGGGTTCATTGATATTGACTGTAACTTTATGACCTCTGTCACAGGTGTCTATGCCATTGGTGATTGTGTGCAGGGGCCCATGCTGGCGCACAAAGGTTCGGAAGAAGGTATTGCTGTTGCCGAAGTGATTGCCGGGCAAAGTGCCTCGATTGACCACAATCTGATACCATGGGTGATATATACAGAACCTGAGATTGCCTGGGTTGGAATGTCCGAGCAACAGGCGAAAAAGTCCGGTGTTAATTATAAAAAGGGCATGTTTCCCTATGCAGCAACGGGACGCGCTCTGGCGGTCAATGCTCCGGCAGGGTTTGTCAAAGTTATCGCCGAGGCCGATACAGACCGTGTTATCGGCGTTCATATTATCGGTCGCAGTGCTTCCGAGCTAATTGCAGAGGCCGTCACTGTAATGGCGTTTGCAGGCAGTGCTGAGGACATCGCCAGAACCGTACATGCACATCCGACACTTTCTGAAGCACTGCATGAAGCCGCACTGGATGCAGACAATCTGGCAATCCACAAAGCAGCTCCGAAAAGGCGCTAACCACTGATAATTGATGTGTCCGATTAGCTCTCTGAACCAGGGTATGCTAACCTTCGGCGGACATATATAAGATAGATGCCATTGTGAAATTACAATATTTTTCAGACATCCACCTTGAGTTCGGCAGTTTGCCTCTGGCTCCAACAGATGCTGATGTCATCATTGCGGCGGGAGATATCGGCGTAGGGCTTGATGGTATCCGCTGGCTGACCGGCTTTAACAGGCCGGTGATTTATGTGCTGGGAAACCATGAGTACTGGGGGCAGGACTATGCTGCCTTTATTGATCAGGTCTGGCAGGAAAGCAGCGGCACCAATGTTTATTTTCTGGAAAACGAAAGTGTCACTATCGACGGTGTAAGATTCCTTGGTTGCAGCTTATGGACAGATTATGGGCGCGAGAATGCGCGCATTATGAATGCCGCATGGAAAGGCATGAATGATTTTCGTTACATATTGGATAATGGTCAGCCTCTTGAGCCACCCCGATTGCTGGAAGCACACAAACAGTCAGTAAGCTGGCTGACCCAATCATTAAAACAACCGTTCACAGGCCAGAGTGTCGTGGTTACCCACCATGCGCCATCAATGAGAAGCTGGCATCGGGATGCTGCCGATAACTACCGTTTTTGTTATTGTTCAAACTTGGAAAATCTGTTGCGGGATACCCAGCCCGATCTTTGGATACATGGTCATACTCATCATGCGCAGGACTATACAGTCAATGGCGTACGTATTTTATGTAACCCGCGGGGTTACTTTAATCATGAAGAAGTCGATGGTTTTGTTCCGGCAAAATCTATCGAGATTTAGGACATCCCCGCCATAACCGGTGTTTCCCGGACTAACGATAAGGGCGCTTGAACAGCACATAAAGCGCACCATTTCCACCATGCCTCGGTAATGCCGGGCAGTAGGCCAGAACTTCCGGTATTTCCTTCAACCAGGCCGGCACACTGTACCTGAGTACCGCCTGACCTCCAGACTGCAATCCTTTTCCATGAATAATCAAGGCACACCGGATGCCCTGACGCTGTGCAAAATCAATGAATCGCCCCAGCCTGTCAAGGGCGACCTCCCTGTTCATGCCATGCAGGTCAAGGGTTTCCCGGGCCGGTATCCGACCACGCCTTAACTCTCGAAAACGTTTATCCTGCAGGCCACCTCTCCGCCATTCATTTTCGACACACGGCGATGGACATGAAGAAATCGGTGCTTTTATATTCCGTCTTTCCGACGGCCTGGAGACAGGGAGCGGCCTGGGCGCAAGATGCTCAACGCGGTCATTATGGATGGGCTTAATATCACTCACATACTTCCTGAACAATGTGTTACCGTCATTTGTGTCATTCATTGAGTATCGCCAGTTCTGCACACATGCAGTATAGTACCATGCTTTTCCAGAACGGTAAAAAAGTGCGCATCCTTTTAAGCAATGATGACGGTTATCAGGCACCGGGTATCCGTGTTTTATTTGAAAGGCTTGTGGTCAAGCATCATGTCACTATGGTGGCACCTGAGCGAGATCGCAGTGGTGCCAGTAACTCGCTTACACTGGACCGACCGTTGATGGCCGTGCAAACAGAACCTGGCATTTACCGGGTCAGTGGCACACCAACCGACTGCGTACATCTGGCCATCACCGGTTTATTTGAGCAGGAACCGGATATGGTGATTTCCGGTATTAATGCGGGGCCTAATCTTGGGGATGATGTTTTATATTCAGGAACTGTTGCTGCAGCAATGGAAGGAAGGTTTCTCGGCTATCCCGCCATAGCTGCATCATCCGGGTCATTCGCACCTGACCATCTGGATTCTGCCGCAGAGCTTGTTGTTGACATGATTGACAGATTGTTACGCGAACCATTACCTGGAAACATGATATTAAATATCAATATCCCGGATTTACCACGAGAAAGGATGGGAGACTTTGCTGTAACCCGCCTGGGCAGCCGACATAAGGCCGAACCGGCTATCAAGGCACAGAATCCACGCGGTGAGTCGATATACTGGGTTGGTTCTCCCGGCCCGGAGCAGGACGCCGGAGAGGGTACTGACTTTTACGCCATGCAGAATAATTGTCCCACAATAACACCGTTACATGCGGATTTAACGCATCATCGATCCATGGATCGGCTCTGGGCCTGGATGCAGAATCGTGGTTCTCGATAATATACTGCACCGGGGCGTGGGCATGACTTCCCAGCGCGCACGGGATCGTCTGGTTGTACGACTGCGCGAAAAGGGAATTCGGCACCCCGCTGTTTTGAAAGCGATAGCCCGCACTCCACGTCACCTGTTCGTTGATGAAGCACTGTCTCATCGCGCCTATGAAGATAATGCGTTACCCATCGGAAACGGTCAGACCATTTCCCAGCCTTATATCGTGGCACGAATGACGGAAGCAATCCTGGAGGATGGCATACCTGATCGGGTACTGGAAGTTGGCACCGGGTCAGGCTATCAGGCGACCATTCTCTCCCATATTGTACCGGCAGTCTTCAGCGTAGAACGGATAAGGGAGCTGCTGGTACAGGCCAAAAAACGATTCAGAGAGCTGAAGATCAGTAATATAATGGCCAAGCACAGCGATGGAACCATGGGCTGGCCACAAACCGAACCCTATAATGCTATTATCATTACCGCAGCACCTGAAATGATACCGGATTCTTTATTAGAGCAGCTTTCAATCGGCGGGCGGATGATTGTACCCGTAGGCCAGGATCGTTCGATGCAGAAACTGCAAAGCATTTTACGCACGGAGGACAGCTACGAAAGTCAGGTGCTTGAAACCGTATCCTTTGTGCCTTTCCGCAGCGGAAAAGCCTGATGAAATTATTTACCCGTTTATATGATTTGAGCCTGAAATGGGCGGCACACCGGCATGCAAGTTATTATCTCGGTGGATTAAGTTTTGCGGAGTCGTCATTTTTTCCCATCCCTCCAGATGTCATGCTGGCCCCCATGACACTGGCAAAACCACATAAAGGAATTGGCTATGCGCTGCTGACAACGATTGCCTCGGTCCTGGGGGGATTGTTTGGATATCTGGTCGGCTACTTCGCCTACGAGCTGGTAGAGCCTGTAATCATCCGGTTCGGCTATCTTGAGCACTTTCAAATGGCTCAACAGTGGTTTGAGGAATGGGGTTTCTGGATCGTGCTGATCGCCGGTTTCTCACCAATCCCGTATAAAGTTTTCACGATTGCCGCCGGCACTCTCTCATTGTTTCTGCCGGTTTTTCTGTTGGCATCATTAATAGGTCGGGGTTCCCGGTTTTTTCTGGTTGCAGGGTTAATTATATGGGGGGGCGAGCGTTTTGAGCGCAAGTTGAGGCAATATGTCGAATGGCTGGGCTGGTTCATGGTGGCGCTCATAATTGCGGCAGTCATTTACTGGCAATAGGAGAATAAAATTATACGCGCATTAATATACATTTTATTATCGGCGCTGGTTGTCGCCTGCAGCGACAAAAACCGGATAGCACCTGTCTCTGAACGAAAAGTAGGCACACCACAGGCATCGAAACCTGTCAGCCGACCCACACCCGGCTGGGTAACAGTAAAAAAGGGAGATACCTTATATTCCATATCATTTGCCTATGGCGAAGACTTTAAGTCCATTGCCAGAATAAATAGCATACGCCCTCCCTATACGATATATCCAGAACAGCGACTGCGGCTTAAACCGGAGCCAACTGTCAGCATCACTCCCCCCCCTCCCATCAATACAGTGATAAAGAAGCAAAAACCATCAAACACATCGCCCACAAAGAAAAGCAGCAAGGCAATCAGGACAAACCATCGCATTCAGTGGCACTGGCCTGTTTCGGGCAGGGTACTGCGCAGCTATTCTTCCAAAGCACCTCGAAAAAAGGGAATTGGTATCACAGGTTCAAAAAATCAAATAGTTGAGTCGGCTGCGAATGGCAGAGTGGTTTATTCTGGTGACGGCCTGCCTGGCTATGGTAATCTTATTATTGTAAAACATAACGAAACCTACTTGAGTGCCTATGCCCATAACAGTACGGTATATGTCAGGGAAGGACAGGAAGTAAAAGCCGGGCAGAAAATCGCTCTGATGGGAGTTAATGAAAGAGATACACCAATGCTGCATTTTGAAATCCGAAAAAACGGCAAACCGACGAATCCACTGAGATATCTGCCTAAACGTTAGTCATGAAACAACTTTAATACAGCAGAATAAGCCGGACCTTACTAATACAAACAGTATGACGCTACCATGAGAAATGAAGAAAAAAGCGAGCAGGTTTTTTTTGATCCATCCTCTGAGGTTGCCTCTGGAGTTGGAAAAAATAATGGTGCCGCGAATAAACTGACAGACAGTGAGCCTAACGTTACACGACTGTATCTGCATGAAATCGGATATCCCTCTCTACTCACAGCTGAGGAAGAAGTCCATTATGCACGCCTTGCCCAAAAGGGCGATCAATCTGCCAGAGCCAGAATGATTGAGAGCAACCTCAGGCTGGTTGTCAGGATAGCGCGACGTTACATGAACCGGGGACTGTCCCTGCTGGATTTAATCGAAGAAGGAAATCTGGGGCTTATTCGTGGTGTGGAGAAGTTCGACCCTGAAAGAGGTTTTCGCTTTTCAACTTATGCGACCTGGTGGATACGGCAAACCATAGAGCGCGCGGTCATGAACCAAACCCGCACGGTTCGCCTGCCTGTTCATGTTATTAAGGAAGCCAACATGTATGCCAAAGTGGTTCGTAGTTTATCCCGAAATCTGCACAGGGAGCCGAACCTTCAAGAAATTGCACAGTATATGGGCAGGCCTGTTAAGGACGTGAAGAAAATACTCAACCTTAACGAACGGATAAGCTCGATGGACATACCAATAAGCTCGGAAAACAGCAAGCCGATTGTCGATATGATCGAAGATCACAACATCAAGGATCCCTCAAAGGCCCTGCAGAATGAAGACATTAATAATCACCTTGAACAATGGGTGTTACTCCTGGGTGAAAAACAGCGCGAAGTGCTCAGGCGCCGATTTGGTCTGCATGGCTATGAAAAATCGACTCTGGAAGAAGTCGGTCAGAGTATTGGCGTAACCCGTGAACGAGTACGCCAGATTCAAATAGATGCCCTGCAGCAGTTGCGCCATATATTAGAAAAAGAAGGCCTGAATCTGGAAGCCTTGATGGAATGAAGGCAAGTTCATTCCACTGGCAGGCTGTGCATAAATCAGTTCTGTTCGGTTGCTGACTCCAGCTCCATCAAAAGCCGGCCGACAGGGCCGGGCATCCCTATCTTCGATAACTCCTGAAAGCGATACCACTGTTGTCCGGGTTCCTGAACTCTGCTCTGCATGGTCAGTGTGTCGATGAGCCATGGTTCAACCTGAAGCCGAAAATGCGAAAAGGTATGGTTAAAGCTGCGGACTTTTTCAATTTTTTTAACAGTGACACCATACCGGCTGGCCAATAACTCTTCCACTTCCTTCCCGGACAACATGACATCAATTTCCGGGAGACTCCACAGCCCACCCCAAATGCCTGCGGGCGGCCGTTTTTCCAAAAGAATTTTTTCCTCGCTGCGCAGGATCATCATGCGAATCGATTTTAGGGGCGGTCGCTTTTTCGGTTTCCTGCCTGGAATTTTCTCGATCAATCCTTGCCTGCGGGCCTGACAGGATTCACACAGGGGACAATGGATACATGCAGGTCGCTGACGCAGGCAGATGAGCGCCCCCAGATCCATGATTGCCTGCGCATAATCATCAGATCGGTGATTCGGTGTAGATTGTTCGGCCAATTTCCATAGTTGCCTCGCTACAGCAGTCTGGCCCGGCCACCCTTCTATAGCAGCATATCGACTCAAAACACGTTTGACATTGCCGTCCAGAATAATGCCCCGCTTACCAAATGCCTGAGCTAATATAGCTCCTGCGGTAGAGCGACCTATGCCTGGCAAGGCTTGCAGGTCATCAAGATTATCAGGGAGATTACCCTGGTATTTGTCCACGATATGTATCGCGCAACGATGCAGGTTTCTGGCTCTGGCATAGTATCCCAGTCCGGCCCAGTACGACATCACCTCGTCATCAGCCGCATCGGCAAGAGAATACACATTCGGAAAGCGTCGTATGAATTTTTCAAAATATGGAATGACCGTGCCCACCTGGGTCTGCTGTAACATGATCTCCGAAACCCAGACATGATATGGTGTTTTTTGTCGCTGCCAGGGCAGCCCCCGGCGTCCGTGCTTATCAAACCAGGCAAGAACTTTCTCGCCAAATTCTTCGTATTCCATTGAGAGACTCACCTCTCGATACCAAATTCACGCCCCAGCGGATTCCTGCCTAGAAAAGCTCCTTTAGCCTGCCCTTCAACTTATCCTCAAGATCATCTTTTTTCTGCTGTACTTTTTGTCTGGCACGTTCCGATAAAGCGGCTGACAGATCAGGTTTATAGGACAAGTCAGAAAATGGCCCCTTAATACGTAGCGGAATCGTGATGCCCTTTAATTTCGACAAATCTTCGCCTCCCTGACCCTGCAACGATCCAACCAGAGAAGTCTCCAATAAATAATCCACCCGCTCCCTGTTCAGATCAACTGTACCGCTCCCGATCGCACGCAACAGCGGTGACTTCATGGATAAGTCCTTGTTGGAAAGCACACCCCTTTCAATCGTGGCCTCACCTGATAATTGTGAAAAATCGGTTTTCTCGGGCAAATCCGTTTTCTGAACTGCCCTGCCTTCCAGCATGGCCATGCCCTCCCTGAGAATTCTGGCGACATTAACGCCGATAACGGCACCATCCTGAAAATTCAATGATACATTACCATTCAATGTCTTCTTCAGGGTGTTTTGCGAATTACCTTTACCCCTGACATCTACAAAACCGCTGGCAATACCCGCCAGCTTTGCCTCTTCCGTTAAATCTTTCAGCAAGGATTCGACATGAATATTATTAAAGTCAGATCTGATTTCAAAAACCGGCACTTCGGGCAATACATCCACAGCGAAACTGCCTGAATGTTCCCCCTGATAAAGATCGGCCCGGGTCTCAAGATTGATGCGGCCATCGGCTGATTTCAATTCAAGCTCGACATCATCAGCTTTTATATTGTTTACCCCCAAATGAGCAATATGTAGCGTACCATTGGCATTCAGTTTTCTCAGGGTTGCAACAGGAAGCAGTGGCTCATCGCCGGTTACACCGGCATCGTTCGGCTGAGGCTGAGGATCGGACCCTGCCTCACTTGTCAACAAATAGCGCCCAAGATCAATCTGGTCAATGTCCAGTTCAAAAGTCACTGCCTGCTGGCTGACATCAGTAATATCCACCCTGCCCTTCAAGGTTGTATCATCTATTGCAATATTCAGGCGTTCCATGGCAATGCGCTGGCCGGACGCCATAATGTTAAAACCCGCCTTGATATGAGTGAGCATAGCCGGATCCACTGTCTCGGGGACAGCCACCCCCAGGGCCTCCAACAGATGACGAACATTATCCACCTCAAGTACCGCGCTATTCATCGTGATACTTTGATCCGCCTCAGCAAATAATACATCACCTGTGAGCCTGAACATGCCGCCCGCCTGATGCGATTTGCTGGCAAAATGTGCCGAAAAATCAATACTTGCGGACTGGCCCGGCATGATCGCTCCACCGGTTAAATTGAGCTCAGATATCCGGTAGGCTTCTCCCGTTGTATCATCCTGCCAGTTGATTTGTGCATCACGTATGTTGATACCACCGATATACAGCGAACCCAAACCTGCCTCCGCATCACGTTGCGGGGATGACGCTTGCTGATCGGCCTGTCCGTCTGCATCCTTGAAAAAATTATCCCAATTGGTCTGGCCTGCCTTATTGCGATGCAGGTTCAAAAACAACCCATCCACAATCACTTCGTCAACCTTCACCTGTTTGCTCAGCAGCGGCAGCAGGGCAAGCCCGATATGCACAGTATTCACATGGGCGAACGGCCTGTCATCAAATCCCGTCGCATTACTCAATTCCGTCTTGCCCATGACAAGGCCGATTTTGGGAAACACATCCAAATCAAGATCACCCTCGATACTCAGGTCGCGCCCCGTCTGCTGTTTAACGGCCCGGACAATCTGGAGCTTAAAGCCATCGGATTGAATCATATCAGGCAGCATAAACACCACGGCGACGATGAAAGCAGCCGCAAGGATGCTCAACCCCACCAAAATACTGAATATTTTTTTCATGGCATCCCCTGTCTAAAGCTGCTCATCTGGGAGCAGACATTATCTGAAACACTCTGGCGGGATGATCTTCCGCTTTGGGCACCTTTGCCCAATGCTTAACCACCTTGCCATCGGCACCAACCCAGGCAGTAGAGCGTATAACGCCTGTTACTTTTTTACCGTACATCATTTTCTCTCCCCAGGCCCCATATTCCTCCATGACTTTCCTGTCGGGATCGCTGAGTAGAGTAAAGGGCAGATCATATTTGCCGATAAATTTGAGATGGCTTTCACCATCGTCAGGAGATACTCCCAGAACGACAATACCCCGCTCCTGATATTGCCCCCATAAATCCCGAAAGCCACAGGCTTCTTTTGTGCAACCCGGAGTATCATCTTTCGGGTAAAAGTAAATAACCACATCGGAACCGCGAAAGTCCTTCAAGGCAACCTTGTTGCCATGCTGATCCTGAAGTGTAAATAACGGCGCGGCTTTTCCTTCCTCAATCGACATTCCATTTCTCCTGTTCAAGTTATCGGATGATTCATGGCGTATTTTGTAACGCCATCCTACTGATAGCAAGCACTTGATTGCGCCGCTATCAGGCTGACAACCTCGGTACCACTGCAAAACAGCCACCATGTGGCGACATTTTCCATCTGTCACATTCTTCTTTTGGTAACGGGTTCGCATATAATCACTTCAACTGCCATACGCCCCGGCGATATGAATCCATGAAATCTTCGTCAATCAGCCGGCTTCGCCGGGATATTGAGTTCGATGCTGAGCTCTGCGGACATGATCTCCATTTTTATACAACCTGGGGGCTGTTTTCACCACGTGAAATTGATGATGGAACCCTGCTGCTGCTCCAGCATCTTGATATAAAGCCGGAACATGACTGCCTTGATCTGGGCTGCGGCTACGGTTCTATCGGTCTGGCAATGGCTCGATCAGCCAGTCATGGGCAGACACTGCTGATCGACAAGGACTTTGTCGCTGTTGAATATGTTGAAAAAAATATCCGCCACAATCATATCAACAATGCCGAAGTACTGCTCAGCAACGGGTTCGACCACATTCCCCGGAACCGTCAATTCGATGTGATTGCATCCAATATCCCGGCCAAGGTCGGCAGAGAGTTACTCACACTGATTCTGCATGACGCCTATAATAGATTGAATCCGGGTGGTTGCCTGTATATCGTGACGATCAACGGACTGCGACAATTTATGAAACGCCACATGTCTGAAACATTCAATGACTATAAAAAAATCAAACAGGGTTCACATTACACCGTGGCACGAGCCTGCAAAAACCAGTCCGGTTAATCATCATCAATGCCATCAGGTACAAGCTCTAAAAGCGCCTGAATAACCTCCCGACCTGTGGCATACCGATCATCCCGATCCTTTGACAATAATTTACCGATGACTGTATCCAGGGGGTCATCAGGTGATGTCAACCGGGGTACGGGGCCACCCACATGTTGACGCATGATGTCCATCGGCGAATCACCTTTGTAGGGGTGCTCCCCTTCTATCATCTCGTACAGCATGATGCCCAGAGCATACAAATCACTGCGGCCATCAAGCGGGCTGCCAACCGCCTGTTCAGGACTGATATAGTACGGCGTACCGACCACATGATCGGAAAATGCCAGACTTGTTCTTGATTCGGTCATTAGCTTGGCAATACCAAAATCCAACAGCACCAGATCTCCATTGGCACGGAACATCACATTAGAGGGCTTAAGATCACAATGCAGAATATTCTGCTGATGGGCCGTATCCAGTGCTCCTGCAATCACTGTGGTGTAATGCACGAGATCCTTTCGATTAATCCCTTTACTGATGCGTGTCTTTAGATCACCTGCCGGGAAATACTCCATAACCGCATAGGTACCTTCCTCTGAAGCAACCAGATCCTGAATTGCCACAACATGCGGGTGAGACACTTTTTCAATCAATTGATAACCACGAATAAAGCGCTTCCGACCTAACCTGTCCGAAGTATCCCTGTCAAACAATTTCATTGCGGATATCTGATCCGTATCTTTATGCTGCACCTTGAAGACCGACGCCATACCACCGATAGCAACAAACTCCAGTATCTGGTAGTTATCGATGATTGCCTCGCCTCTTTCTATTTGCTGCGGCGTGAATGGCCAGTGCTGACCCAGGGTAAAACTCCTGGCTTTCGCATCCCGATCTTCCGGCAAAGCAGCCTGTTGCAGATTCGCACGATCCAGAATTGACATCAGGCCGGTCGTCACGAAGGGGGCTTCCAGAGAATCATGATTCTCCTGATAATCTGCCGTCACTTCATCAGTGTACTCGACATGATCATGATGTTTGTCAGAGCCTGCGGTTTCCGGCAATCTGCCATCCTCACCGCCAATGCTGCCAGAATGGCCTGTCCGCATAAATCCAGTGCGCCCGGATGTGCGACTGTGCGAGCCATCATCAGTTACATTGAATACCACGGGATCCAGTGTCGAAGGATTTAGACGAGGCAGCACCTCAGTCGGCTCATCAGGCATATTATCCATACCGGAAAGCACCTGTCCGCCCTGCCGATCAGATGAATCATCACCAGTGGGCTTGTTGGTCGACTTGATCGCTGAGATAAGGCTGGCAGTCACACCGGACTCCAGTGGCAAAAATGCCGAGGCGGATTTTGTTGCAAATCCAGATTTTACCTCGCGCATATTCGCCGCTATCAATAATGCACGTGTCAGGCGTTTGAGGGACAGCCGGGCAATGTCGATATAATCAGAACCACCGGCCCGGACCATATCAGCGGCATCATCTACGGTCGCCGAACGATCCATGAAAATCATCACAGGCAATGCCGCCTGCATCACCAGATCAAAATACCAGTTCCGAATAGCTGCCTTATGCTCGGACATGTCAACGATGATCAGATCAACCTGACTCCATGCATAGCCATGCTGCGGAAGATTCTGCCGAGAAGGGTCGATTGCAGAAAATTCAGGCCTGTTTAACAGGCGCATCAAGGCAACCGCAAGCCGCCGACGATACTTGACTACTGAACCGATAATCAGTATGCGTTTAAAACTACAGTCCTTGAGGTCCTTAACCACCCCTAACCTTCCTTATGGTTTTTATTCTTTGTTATTAATTGCAAGTGATTGTACAACAAGTAACCCAGCATAACAATAGTCAACAGACAAACATAGACAGACATGTCATCAGGCCTGTATAATAAGGGACTGCATTAAAATCGCCGCCATGATTAAAGAAACCGAAAAGTATGAAGTCGGACAAAGCCTGCCATGGGCCGAAGTGCTTGACAGTCTGCTGTTTAACGAGGATGGATTGATTCCGGCCATTGCACAGCAGTTTGACAGTCGGGAAATATTGATGATGGCCTGGATGAATCGGCAATCACTGGAAGAGACCCTGCAAACCGGCCAGGTATGCTACTTCTCTCGCTCCCGGCAAAAACTCTGGCGCAAGGGCGAATCATCAGGACAAATCCAGCTCCTCAGAGAAATGCGTCTGGATTGCGATGGCGACACGATCCTGCTGCTGGTTGATCAAACCGGCCCCGCATGCCATACAGGCCGAAAAAGCTGCTTTTATAATCAGGTAAAGGACGACAGAGTCAGTGTTATCCAGGCCCCACTGATTAGTCCGGATATACTGTACCGAAAAAATCAGTAGCACCATAGAAGCCTCAGGAATCCAATATGGCTTTGCACATACACAATACACTCACCCGGGAAAAAGAAGAATTTATCCCGCTCAACCCTGAGCGCATCACGATGTATGTCTGCGGGCCAACAGTCTATAACTACGTCCACATCGGCAATGCCAGACCCGCCGTAGTATTTGATGTCATGTTCCGGCTGCTACAGCAACTTTACCCGAAGGTGATTTATGCCAGAAACATCACGGATGTTGACGATAAAATCATCAACGCAGCTATTGAGGAAAACACCGACATCGATGAGATCACACAGCGCTATACAGCCGCCTACCACGAAGACATGAAAAATCTGGGAGTACTGAAACCCACAATCGAACCCTTCGCGACAGCACATATTGAACCCATGCAGGAGATGATACGACTCCTCATCGACCGGGGACATGCCTATCAGGCAAATGGCAATGTCATGTTCAATGTAT
Organism: Gammaproteobacteria bacterium; assembly: GCA_022825085.1. Lineage (GTDB taxonomy): Bacteria > Pseudomonadota > Gammaproteobacteria > JAJDYQ01 > JAJDYQ01 > JAJDYQ01. The sequence continues at coordinate 19,254 of JAJDYQ010000011.1, read as the reverse complement.
CCACCATGCAAGAATATGGTCGTCTCTCTGGACGGCATCCGGACGACATGTTGGCGGGGGCACGAATCGAAGTCGCCGACTATAAGCAAAACCCGGGTGACTTCATATTATGGAAACCTTCTCTGGATAATCAGCCGGGATGGGACAGTCCATGGGGGCGCGGTCGCCCCGGCTGGCATCTCGAATGCTCCGCCATGATAAAAACCCATCTGGGCGAAGTGATTGATATTCATGGCGGCGGCCAGGATTTGATCTTTCCGCATCACGAAAACGAGATTGCCCAGGGCCGCTGTGCCCATGGCACTGAAAGCTATGTGAACTACTGGATGCACAACGGCTATCTCACGATCAATGGAGAAAAAATGTCCAAATCGCTGAATAATTTTCTGACCATCCATGATGCCCTGAAACACACACCCGGAGAATCACTGCGCTACGCCCTGCTCAGCGCCCAATATCGCCAGCCACTGGACTGGTCGGAAAAAACGCTGAAACAGGCAAAAGCCGGTATTGATCGCCTATATAACGCCCTGCGACAGGCTGGTGACATTGAACCGGCACCGCAGCACACGACCCTGCCAACCGCAATCCCCGCCAGAGTCATGGCCGCACTACAAGACGACCTGAACACGCCGGTAGCCTTGGCCCATCTGCACGAAATTGCCACGCAACTTAATAAAACAGATGATATCGATCTGCAAGCCCGCCATAAGGCCGGATTGCTGGCCGGTGGTGCCATCCTGGGCCTGCTGACGAATGACCCGGAGGCATGGTTCCGCTGGCAACCTCAGGATTCGGACGGACTCAGCGACGATGAAGTTGACAGACTGATCAAAGCACGCTGGAGCGCCAGAACCAGCAAAGACTTTCAGAGGGCTGATGAAATCCGCGCCCTGTTAATCGATGCGGGAATTGAGCTGGAGGACAGCCCGGAAAAAACCCTTTGGCGCAGAAAATAAACCGATTGCAGATGGAGCGGGTGAAGGGAATCGAACCCTCGTTAAAAGCTTGGGAAGCTTTTGTTCTACCATTGAACTACACCCGCACCCCCGACATGATAACACAACATGCGCTCACAGAGCCTCAGAACCGGGTATCCGCACTCACTCGGATACCGACATACATTATCGCCCTGCCGTGAGATAGCTGACTGACCTGAACAGACGAACCACTTTTCCATGGCAAAAAACCCAAAAAGATATTATCATGGGAGAGCAATCAGACACGGCGGAGGAACTCTATTTTGATGTATAAAAAATCTATCCATGGTCTTTTAATGGCCACCACTCTGGCTGCGCTGTTCGGCTGCGGTTCCTGGAAAGATGAGGACAGGATGACGAAATTCAGTGACTCTTTCCGGATTTATTCGAAACATCTGCGCTGGGGACACTTCCATGAAGTGAGCAGCTTTATGACACCGGAACATGTTGAATCAGCCATTGCTGCAATTCCCTCACTGAAAGGTGTGCGGATAACCGCTATCAAACCACTGAAGTGGACTGTGGATAAATCACAGGACAACATTTCCGGCAACATTCAAATCGACTATTACATCGAAGATATAGGAATCGTCAAACAAACCAGTCAGCCGCAAACCTGGCGGTGGTTCAAAGATCTCAAGACCTGGAAGCTGGATGCTGATTTGCCAGCATTTTGAGCAAACCGGCAATCATTACACATATTCTGAAAAAGTGGCGGCACCCGCACAATACCCGTTTGAATGACTACTGAAGCGCACAGCGCTGTCACACGCTGACCTGCCTCAGCGCAAGTAAAAAATTATTTTTACATGTTATTTATAACGACAATCTTCTTTTTGAAAAAATTAATGCTGCCATTAAAATCAACACATAACCAGACAGCTCAGATATCTCTTCCAGAAATACATGGTGTAATATCACATCACGATGCTCAAAAAAACCACCGACAAATAATAAAACAGCGGCTGCTATAATCAGCCTTGCCATCAACGACGCCATAAATTCTTTCGCCAGTTTTTTATAATATTGATAATTAAACAGAGCATAAACACCCATGGCGACAAATCCGACGATTAACATTATGTTGCGTCCTGTGCCGTGCCCCATGAATTTCAGAAAATTTATTATATCCAGGTCTTCAACATCTATTTCTCTCAACACAAAGCTAAAGCAAAGAAATGAGAAAAATATCAGCACCAGCTTATCTCCTCTTTTTTGGCTGAAGACAGGAAAAAGAAATGCGGCGCATGACAACGTTAAAATTGCTGCCTGTGTATTTTCCAGCCAGCCGTTCTCCGCATAAATCGAGACTTGGTCAAGAACATAAACGGCATAAGAAAAATAGCACAAGGCCACGATAAACATGATCGCAACCATCAATATTTTTATGTCTGTCTTCATGCTTCCCCTCAAATCTTTTTAAAAGTTATTTAAGCAGGCTACCAGCATCAACCAACTGAACAGGAATATGCCTTTACCCTTATATCCAAATCACCGTCAGCTCTGATCTGATGACTTTGCCTCAATGTATCGTTTGGCAACTGATATGGCATGATAGTCGCCCGCACCACTGGGCACCTGTGTTCAGAGCTTTTCTCGTCAAGGCAGCCTCGATAAAATGAATATAGCGCAAAGACAAAGGAAACCCTGCCTGATCACTCTCATCGGCCTTACACGCCCGTGTCTCTTTGTGTGCTATAGTGCCATACAAACAGACTCAGACTGGAAGAGATTATGAGTGCGGCGAGTGTTTGCCTATAGAAGCAAAGGCCATATTAAAAATCGGCCCGTTTGCATGCAATCCCGATACAGCTCGAACCAATCGATCATTGAGGCTGGTTACATGGATTTGCGGCAATCAGAAATCTGATTGCCGTGCAGAATATTACAAATGAACCTGTTGCTGGCATCGGTAAATTGGAAACTTTTCCGAAAACGGGATTGCCCGTTCAGCATACCGAAGAAACTGAAAAAAACTGATTGACCTGAATTTTTACAGAACCCCTAAAATATGGCAGACGGCAAAATACTGATTGTTGACGACGAATCCGAAATCAGGGAGCTGGTTGGAAACATCCTCAGGGATGAGGGCTATCAGGTACAGGGGGCTGGAAATGCGGCCGAAGCCCGGATTGAAGTCGATGAGGCCCTGCCGGATATGGTACTGCTCGATATCTGGATGCCGGATATGGATGGTATCAGCCTGCTAAAGGAATGGCGTCAGGAAGAGGGACTGCCTTTTCATGTCGTCATGATGTCGGGGCACGGTACGATAGAAACTGCGGTTGAAGCCACGCGCCTTGGTGCCTATGATTTTTTGGAAAAGCCACTTTCCATGGCAAAACTGCTGTTAATGGTGAGCCGAACCATGCAGGCCATTGAGCTTGCCCGTGAGAATGCCCGCCTGCGTAATAACTCTATTGTCATCGAGAAGCCTCTGGGGGAAAGCCCGATCATTCGGGATTTACTTCGGCAAGTGGCGAATGTTGCCCGGCACCATTCGCCAGTGCTTCTCAAGGGCGAGGCGGGCAGCGGCCGGGAGTCCTGTGCACGCTACATACACTATCTGGGCAAACGCCACGGGCGACCTTTTATTACGCTGAGAATCGGTGCGATTGCCAGTGAAAATTATCAAGCAGCCATTTTCGGACGGGAACACAATGGCGAGATCTACAGTGGTCATCTGGAACAGGCCGATGGCGGGACACTTTTTCTTGATGAAGTCGCCGATCTGGATGCCGATACCCAGGTGCGCCTGTTAAGTGCCCTGCAGGAGTCCTCCTTCCTGCGAGTGGATGGCACGCAGCCGGTATCTGTGGATGTACGTATTATCGCCAGTACCCGCAGCGATCTGGAACTTGAAGTAAGAGAGGGCCGTTTTCGGGATGATCTGTATTTTTTTCTGAATGTGCTGCCGGTATATTTACCCACCCTGAGGGAACATGCCGAGGATATTCCTGCTATTGTGCATCACTACGTAAATTATTATATTCAGAGAGATCGCTTGCCGGACCGCATGTTCTCCGATGATGCCATGATGTATCTGCGCGAATATGGCTGGCCGGGTAATATCCGTGAGATCAAGAACATCATTCAGCGCCTGTTAATTCTGGGTAATAACCGGACAATCTCTTCCCTGGATGTGCAACGCATCCTGGGAACCTCATTACAGACTACGGAGGACACCTATGCCGCTTCGCTGACACAGGGCATTCTGGAACTGCCGATACGTGAAGCCAGAGAACACTTTGAGCGTGACTATCTTCTGCATCAATGGAAGCGCTCCGAAGGCAGCGTCAGCAGGTTAGCGAAAAAAATTGGCATGGAGAGAACTCACCTGTATCGTAAGCTGAAAAATCTTGGCATAGACCACAAAAAGATAACGATCGAACAATGAAAATCATCATCCTTGGTGCGGGTCAGGTTGGTTCTACACTGGCAGCAAGCCTTTCCAGCGAGGCCAATGACATAACGATTGTCGATACCAATACAGAATTTCTGCGCGACCTTCAGGAACACTTGGACCTGCGTGTCATATCGGGCAATGCTTCACACCCTGACATACTTACACAGGCAGGTGCAGAAGATGCGGATATGGTCATTGCCGTAACCAACAGCGATGAGGTCAATATGATCGCCTGTCAGGTCGCCTATACCCTGTTCCACACGCCAACCAAAATTGCCCGTGTGCGCTCACCGGAGTATTTGAAAGAAGGCCGGCTGTTTCATCAGGAGGCCCTGCCTATTGATGTTTTGATCAGCCCGGAACAGATTGTTACAGACTCCATTCACAGCCTGATTGATCACCCGGGTGCATTGCAGGTTACTGATTTTGCTGGTGGCAGAGTCAAGCTGGTGGCCGTGCGGGCTTACTATGGTGGGCCGCTGGTGGGAAATGAGCTGCACACCATTACCGAGCACATGCCGGGAATAGAGGTCCGGGTTGCCGCCATTTTCCGGCGCAACCGGCCTATTATTCCCAAGGGGCGTACCGTGGTTGAAGCCGATGACGAAGTATTTTTTATCGCCGCCGAAGCCCATATCCGTGCAGTCACCTCGGAGCTGCGCCAACGGGAAAAGCGGGTTCGCCGCATTATGATTGCAGGTGGCGGCAATATTGGTACTCGTCTGGCGCGCTCACTGGAGAAACAATATCAGGTCAAACTCATCGAACGAAATCCAGAGCAGGCAGCCTGCATATCCGAGAGCCTGAATAAAACCGTCATCCTGCACGGCGACTGCGCTGATCAGGATCTACTCACCGAAGAGAATATCCACAGCATTGATGTATTCTGTGCAGTCACCAATGATGATCAGGCAAATATTCTGGCCGCCATGCTGGCCAAGCGCCTTGGGGCAAACAAGGTTCTGGCGCTGATTAACCGCGCTTCGTATGTTGAACTTATCCAGGGAGGAGAGATCGACATTGCCGTATCTCCCCAACAGGTAACCATAGGCAGCCTGCTTGCCCATGTCCGTCGCGGCGATGTGGTAAAGGTACACTCACTCAGAAGAGGGGCTGCTGAAGCGATTGAGGCGGTCGCGCATGGCGACCGGCATACATCCAGGGTGGTTGGTCGTCGAATTGATCAGATTGACCTGCCATCAGGAACGACCATAGGCGCCATTGTCCGCGGTGATGAGGTACTGATGGCACACCATGACATCGTGATAATGGCGGAAGACCATGTCATTTTATTTCTGATTGACCGCAACAAAGTCAGTGCAGTAGAAAAATTATTTCAGGTCGGCATCAACTTCTTCTAGGGGCAGGAGTTTTGCAGCTTAAAATCATCCAGCGTGTGCTCGGCATTCTGTTGATGCTGTTCAGCATTACTCAGCTAACCCCGATACCGATTTCTCTGTATGACGGTGATGGTCAGATGACGCCGTTTTTTATGGCTTTCCTGTTAACATTGATTGCCGGGCTGCTTATGTGGTTTCCAGTGCGCCATATTGAACAGGATCTGCGATTGCGGGATGGTTTTTTAATTGTAGCGATGTTCTGGCTGGTATTGAGCCTGTTTGGTGCCATTCCACTAATGCTGTCTGGCTCGCCAAATCTTGATCTTGTCGATGCGGTATTTGAATCGGTTTCTGGCCTGACCACGACCGGTGCCACAGTGATCACCGGTCTGGATCAGCTGCCGCGATCAGTTCTTTATTACCGCCAGCAGTTACAGTGGCTGGGGGGCATGGGAATTATTGTACTTGCCGTTGCCGTTTTGCCGATGCTGGGAATTGGCGGAATGCAACTATACCGCGCCGAGACACCCGGCCCGATGAAGGACAATAAACTGACACCGCGTATTACCGAGACGGCAAAGGCCCTGTGGTTTATATATCTCGGCCTGACTGTCACCTGCGCACTTGCATACTGGCTCGCCGGCATGAGCCTGTTCGATGCGATAGCTCACAGCTTCTCAACGATTGCGATAGGTGGCTTCTCGCCCTACGACGAAAGCATCGGATATTTTGACAACGCAGTAATTGAGTGCATTGCGATCATCTTCATGCTATTGGCAGGCATTAATTTTTCCCTGCATTTCATAGCCTGGCGCAACATGAGCGCCAGTATCTATATGGCAGATGCAGAGACACGCACCTACTTTTCCATCCTGCTGTTTACTGCCGTACTGACATCCGCCCTGCTATATAGGCTGCATGTCACCAGCGAACCGGGCGATGCAATCATTACAGGTATTTTTCAAGCCATATCCATCGGCACGACGACCGGATTTACCACAGAGGCATTTTATTTATGGCCGGGAGCGATACCTGTCATACTGATTTTTTCCAGCTTTGTCGGCGGATGTGCTGGCTCGACAGCGGGCGGCATCAAGGTAATCCGCTTTCTCTTGCTCATAAAACAGGGCAACCGCGAGATAAAACGCCTGATCCATCCGAATGCGATCATCCCAATCAAGGTGGGGGGCAAACCGTTATCGGACAAAGTCGTCAGTGCAGTATGGGGTTTCTTCTCCGCTTATGTAGCAAGCTTTGTCGTCATCATGGTCGTTCTGATGATCAGCGGGATGGACCAGGTGACCGCCTTTTCCGCCGTGGCGGCAACCATGAATAACCTGGGGCCGGGCATGGGCGAAGTTGGACCGCACTACGCCGATATCAGTGACTTCGCCAAATGGGTATTAAGTTTTGCGATGTTACTGGGGCGTCTGGAAGTTTTTACCCTGCTGGTTCTGGTCAGCATTACATTCTGGAGAAAATAAACCTCACGAAAGACGGGCCTGTGAACGCCAAAAGAATCGCTGCCATAGCGGTTTGTTGTCCTGAAAAACAGAGACTGTCTCTAGGAACAAACCTGCCTGCCTTCTAAACCAGACGGCCCGTCATCGTAGATATTACCTCTAGTCTCAAAGTCAGGCGGGAACTTGAAGCGCTTATAGGCCCAGAGATATTGAGCCGGGTCCCCGAGAATAAGCTTTTCCAAAGATTGATTCATATAAGTGGCTGCCCTGACCTCGTCCTGATCAGAAAGTACCCGATCATCAAGCGGAACACAGGCCAGTTCAAATCCACGCCCCCGTGGCAGCCTGCGCATGGCTGACAGAAATACCGCCGAATCGGTTTTACGCAATAGTTTTGAAAACAGCGTCATAGTACGCGCAGGCTGGCCGAAGAAAGGCGCATGGACATACGCCCCCTGCCTGGGTTCCTGATCGGTAAGCAGGGCGATGGCTTCGCTGCGCCTCAAGGCACGAATGAGAGTCTTCAGCCCCTTGTAGTCCGTTTCGACCAAAGAAGCATCTGCTCTGGTACGGGCACCCAGCATGTACCGATGCAATATTCTGATTTTCGGTGGCTTGTACATAATGGTTACCGGAAACTGCCGCGCACCCGCCAGAGCAGACAGCTCCCAATTACCATAATGAGGTGTGATCAACATGACACCCCGGCCCTGATTCAATGTTTCCTGTATAGCGTCAACACCATGTTGACAGACAATCAGCCGTTCAAGTCTGTCCAGAGGCCACCTGCATACAGGTCCAAGCTCAAAAAACCACTTGCACAACTCAATCAGCGAAGATCGAGTCAATGCCCTATGAGATCTGGAATCAAGCTGAGGGAAGCAGGTTTTTATATTTATCAGTGACACCGAACGAATTTTATTCGGGATAAAATACAATAAATTTCCCACAAAGACACCTAAAAAGTGCAAAAATCCGAGATTAAATACACTTGTCACATTAATAAATAAATAGGTGACAATATTCTTCATAAATAACCAATAGTGGGAAAATAATACCTAAAAATCTTTTTTCATTATAGGATTCATTGCCGACAGCAGGTTCTGAAACAGATTTTTGTTATTGGACTCTTCCTGTGCGAGCAACTCTTTCATATGTTGGCGCTGCGTCGGTCTGTTAAAACACGCAGGACAGTTTTCCATGATGACCGGCAGATCAGCATCCCGTGCAAAGTGGGCCAACTGACGTTCCCGCACATAGATCATTGGCCGTATAACCCGTATATCACCATCATTATTGATGTAATGTGCCTTCATGGTTTTCAGCCGCCCGCCATGGAACGCAGACATAAGAAAGCTCTCGGCGAGATCATCCAGATGCTGAGCAAGAGCCAGAACATTATAGCCATGCCGGCGGGCGGTCCTGTACATCAGCCCACGGCGCATACGGGCGCACCAAGCGCAATAAGAGTTCCCCTTCATGCAGGATTCCGCGAGCTCGACAATGGGTTCGGAAACATAAAAATACTCCAGTCCAAGCCCGGCGACATAATCCTGCAATGGTGAGGGGTCAAAGACATCACTCTGCGGATCGACAGTAACAACACCAAGTTCGAAATGAATGGGCGCATGTCGGCACAACAGACGCAGCACATGCAGTAACGACAAGGAATCCTTGCCGCCGGACAGACCCAGCAACACCCGGTCGCCCTCCCGAATCATATCAAAGTCGGCAATGGCGCGACCGACGAGGCGCCTGAGACTTTTGGGCGGCTCTACAAGGCCAGAATGCTTGGCGGGTGGGTGATCCATTGAAACATTATTCCCGCTTTGGCATACTTTGGCAAAGTGGGGTTCCATTCTGCCCCCTGATATTGTCAGATTGGTTGACTTAACTCCACCAGTCAGTGGCTGTGGAACCTCTGCATACTGGAGAAATTACAATAATGAGCGCACAACTGGAAATGAGAGAACTGGATGGGTCTGCAAGGCAGACTATTGAATATAGCAAACCGGCACATAGTCAGCCTGGTCATGCTGTGCCTGATTGGGCCGGAAAGGTTTACTTCGGTGACTGTCTCGACCAGATGAAAAAATTGCCGGATAACAGCATTGATTTGATTGTCACTTCACCGCCCTATGCCGATGCCAGAAAACATACTTATGGAGGCGTACCGCCGAGTGAATATGTCGAATGGTTCTGCGAGCGGGCGGAGCAGATGCTCAGAGTTCTTTCACCTGCCGGGTCGTTTGTCCTGAACATCAAGGAAAAGGCACAGAACGGAGAAAGACACACCTATGTCCTTGAACTGATTCTGGCACTCAAGAGAGAGGTTGGTTTCAGGTGGGTCGAAGAATATGTCTGGCACAAGACAACTGCGGCACCGGGCAAATGGAAATACCGATTCAGGGATTCCTGGGAGCGACTGCTGCACTTCAGCAAAAGCAAAGACATTAAAATGAGACAGGATGCCGTCAAAGTGCCGATTGGAGACTGGACATCGAAGCGCCTTGCCAACATGAGCGCAAACGATAAAAGCAGACAGGAATCATCGACTCGCTCCAAGGTCGGTCGATGTATCGCGAACTGGCAGGGCCGGGATACGGTTTATCCGTCCAATGTGCTGCATAAATCGCCCGTCGCCCACAATACCGGACACAGTGCAGCATTCCCGGAATGGCTGCCTGAATTTTTTATCCATCTGTTCACAGACGAAGGCGATATTGTCCTTGATCCATTCCTCGGTTCGGGGACGACATACCGGGTTACCGAAAGAATGGGCAGGGTTCCCGTAGGTATTGAGATGAACGGTAAAACCAAAATGGACCTGGGTTCATGAATCTATCATGGATATCTTTTTGAATATCTATGCGATGCACTCAAACCGTCATCCGGCATAGCATCTCATTGCAGGGAAATCATGGAGGCCAGCCTGCCACCCAGGGCTTAAGCAAACAGACCGCCTCCGATATTTTTTCTGGAGTCAGTTATCTCAAACATGCGGTCAGGCTTTATCCACCTGATTCAGATGCACATCCCGCTGCGGGTAGGGGATGGAAATACCCTCTGCGTCGAAGCGCTTTTTGATGGCCTCGGTCAGTCCAAAATAGGCATCCCAGTAATCGGCAGTTGCCACCCAGGGACGAACCACAAAATTAACACTGCTGTCGGCCAGCTCTGCCACAGCAATCGTGGGTGCCGGATCTTTCAACACCCGGCTGTCAGCGGTCACAACCTCGTGCATGATCGACCTGGCCCTGTCAATATCATCTTCATAACTGATCCCCATGACCAGATCAACGCGGCGGGTATCTTTGGCGGAGTAATTCATGATCGGGCCACCGGTTACCGACGAATTGGGGATAATGACTTTCTTGTTATCCGTTGTAAGCAGTTCGGTGGTAAAAACCATGATCTTTTCCACCACCCCGGCCTGACCGGCGGCTTCAATATAGTCCCCTATCTTGAAAGGGCGAAAAATCAGAATCAATACACCGGCGGCAAAGTTTGCCAGTGAACCCTGCAATGCCAGACCAACGGCCAGACCGGCGGCACCGACTACAGCCACAAACGAGGCAGTCTGTATGCCCAACTGTCCCAGCGCGGCAATGATCGAAAATGCCAACACGGCATAATAAACCAGTGCTGCCACAAAATTCTGTAGCGTCAGGTCAACATCCTTGACCTTCATTATTTTTTCAGTCAGACGGCTTAACCAGCGCGCCGCAAATTTGCCAACATAAAAAATGGCAATCGCAGCCAGAATTTTTAACCCATAAAAAGCGACAAACTCAGAAACTGCATCCAAAGAAATATCCATTATTTACTCCTTAGTAACCATCAAGTGCGGCAGAGGTCTCCCCTGAATCGCCATTATAGATAAAAATGGTGTTCTTTGTAAAACAGAAAGAGCGAACCTGCATTTAACAACGCATCCGGCAGGTTCCGGGACAGAAACACATAATAACAAGACAGTCCCGACATCTGCAGGTCGGCTCCAACTACTGTACGGACTTTTAATTTATGCTGCAGTCAGGTAATTATGAAGAAGATTTTTCAGATTATCGATGGGAGCTTCCAGATGATTGGACTTATTCAAAGGGTTTCGAGTGCCTCTGTGCAGATTGGCGGCGATGTTACAGCGGAAATCGGTGCAGGAGTACTGGCATTGATCGGCATCGAGAAAGCCGACCATGAAAAACAGGCTGATCGGTTACTGCAAAGGATTTTGACATATCGCATATTTCCAGATGAGCAGGGCAGGATGAACATCAGCCTGAACAACATATCCGGCGGATTATTGCTGATACCGCAATTCACCCTGATTGCAGATACCCGGAGTGGCAATCGTCCAGGCTTCTCCAGAGGTGCGCCACCTGAGCAGGGCAGATATCTTTTTAATTACCTGCTGGAGCAGGCGAAAACAATCCATCCCTGTGTCTGTGCCGGAGTATTTGGCGCGGACATGCAGGTCGAGCTGATAAACAATGGGCCGGTCACATTCTGGCTACAGGCTGACTAGAAGCATTCAGTACAAATTATAGGGATCGATATCAACGGACCAGCGCACCCGACGCGAGGCTTTCAGCCTGTCGAGCTGAGCTATCGCATGATTCAAAAGGCGGTGTAATGAAGACCGTTTTAGTGAACATATCAATATCTGCATCTGAAAATAACCGGCTTTACGTTCCAGCGGTGCCACTGAAGGACCCGATACCTCAACACCAGCCACACTGTCAGCTCGCAACAGATCGGCAGTATGCTGCATGAAATCCTGCACAGGTGCCCTGTTTCTGGCTTCCGCCCTTAAAAGCGCCAGATAGCTGAAGGGTGGCATGGACGTCTTTTCCCTGGCCTGACCAAGCTGGCGAACGAACTGCTGATAATCGAGTTTTTCCAGAGACATAAAAAAAGGATGTTCCGGATGGCGGGTCTGCACATAGACCTTTCCGGTTCTGGATGCCCGCCCGGCACGCCCGGCGACCTGGATCAGAATCTGTGCCATATGCTCCTGCGCACGGAAATCAAGGCCATATATGCCATAATCAGCATCAAGAATGATGACAGTACCCACTTGAGGAAAGTGATGTCCCTTGGCAATCATCTGCGTACCGAGCAGAATTTTTCGCTGACCTGAGCGGATGGAACGGATCATGTTTGCGAAGGTATGTTTGCCTCGCACCGTATCGCGGTCAATCCTCAGAACACCAGAATCCGGAAAACGCCCGGCAAGGAACTCTTCAAGCCGTTCAGTTCCCTGGCCAAGATTGAGCAGGTCACGACGGCCGCAATCAGGGCATTGCAGGGGGACAGGTCTTTCATACGAACATACATGGCAGCAGATTCGATTTGCCCGCTTGTGGACCGTCATGCGGACATCGCAACGGTGGCATTCAGCCACCCAGCCGCAGCCGGGGCAGATCAGAGCGGGGGCGTATCCGCGCCGATTCAGAAACAATAGAACCTGCCCGTCCTGCCTTAATTCCTCTGTTATGGCATTGATTGCCGTGCGAGTCAGCCCTCCCTCCAACCTCTGGTTGCGCATATCCAGCCTGAAGATTTGTGGATGAATGGCACCTGCTGCACGCTCAGGCAGAGCGAGCAACCGGGATTTATTTTGATCGGCATTATGCAGGGATTCGAGTGATGGCGTGGCGCTCCCCAGTAAAATCGGCAAACTCAACATACTGGCACGCTTGATTGCGACATCACGGGCCGAGTATCGAAAGCCCTCCATCTGCTTGAATGAGCTGTCGTGCTCTTCATCCACAATGATCAGACCGGGATTATGCAGAGGGATAAAAACCGCGGAGCGCGTACCGATGATGATTCGGGCACACCCCCGGCGTGCATCCAGCCAGGCCCGCTTTCTCTCCCCGTCGCTCAGGCCGGAATGCAGAAGCGCAATTCCAGTTTGAAACCGCTGTTGAAAGCTCTCCAGTAACTGCGGCGTGAGGCCGATCTCAGGAACAAGCACCAACACCTGTTTACCCTGTTCAAGAAAATGCTGTGCCGCACGCAAATAAACTTCGGTCTTGCCACTGCCGGTTACACCGTATAGCAGATGGCAATGGAACCCCTTATCCCGGCTTATGATGGCTTCAAGTGCTAATGCCTGATCCGCATTCAGCTCGAAATCGGGCCTGTTTATGGCAGGGTTATAACGCTCAACAGCCTGCTCACGGCGCACAATCAGGCCCTTTTTTTCCAGGGCCCTGAGCGTTGGCTGAGGCTTCTGAAACAGTGCTTTGAGGTCTGATTCATGGCAACCCTGCTGGCTGTTAATGATTTCATAGAGTGCGCGCTGTCTGGGGGCACGCTGCAGGCCTGCCTCAAACCCGGAAGAATCTGGTCGGATTTGCCAGAATGTATCAATGTTCTGCACGGTTTCTCCGCCCCGACGTATCATGGCGGGCAGCGCCGCCGCAACAACCTCCCCCACAGGATGAAGATAGTAGTCACTGGCCCAGTTCAGAAGTTTCAGTAATTTTTCATCCAGCAGGGGCTCTGTATCAAGCAGCTCCGTAATTTCTTTTAGCTCAAAGTCGGATTTTCGATGATGCACCTCCAGAATGACGCCGATGACTGATTTATTACCAAAAGGTGCCCGCACACGGCACCCCGGAAGGTTATGAATCCCCTGGCAGATGCAGGGCAATCGATAGTCAAAAGATTTGCGCAGAGGGACATTAATTGCAACACGAATCAGACTGTCGGCTGGTTTAGGCTGCATGTATTAAACGAGAATCGCTCAGCGGATTGCAGTTGAAGGAATAAAAAAATACCTTATCCACAAAATCTGTGGATAATTCAGTGGATGAGTCGCGAAAAATGGCATGAAACGGTTTTCCTGTCGAGCTTCCTGTTAAATTGCATAAAAAAAATACACATATAATAATTTCAATAAAATCAAAGGCTTGCATTTTTTCATTGGCAACTATAGAAATATGACAGGCCCTTCATATTCAGGAATAGCACATATTGGCAAGCGGTGAATAATTTTGCCTGATATGCTGCCGAAGGCAGGGAATACCGACAAAATCTTTTCAGCGAAAATAGCGGAGAAATCGGGCAAAGGTTAAATTAAATTCTAGCTTAATGCGCTAACTGCACCCTGCACTGACCGGCACATCAAGAACAGCAAGCAGCTTCGATTATTGGCCGAGCCAATATGGCCAACTTATTGATAGTAAAAGGATAATTTCCTGAACCCGGCAAATCTGCGGCGACAGGCCGATGCTCAGTCCCGGATCGGAATTGAAGAAATTCATAAATTTTTAATATTATATCAGGGTGTTGATCATGCTGATATTGAGACAAGCAACATCTGTCCGAACCCGGTGCCGATGGCCCGCTGTGCATGAAGCTGTGCATAACTCAAATATTCTCATTTAATACAATATGTTACGCCATATTAACCGGCTTGTCTTCGCATCACTCAAAGTTCAGTTGGCACAATCCGATACCATACCAACCCCAATGCAATGCAACCGGCCTCAGTCAGAATTACGGAACGGAAGTTTTCAGGGACAGCGCGTGTATTTCACCTGAGGTGATCAGATGATTTACGGCAGCATAGACCATTTGGTGCTGTTTCATTGTATTCAGTCCCTGAAACTTATCGCTTGCCACGACAGCCTCATATTTATAGCCATCCCCCGTAACTTCCACCGTGGCACCGGGAATTCCTTCTTCAATCAATTTTTTAATATCTTCAGTTGGAAACATTACAATATCCGCGTCAATACAAGTATGTTCATTGATTATTACGCACAATACAAACAGATGCGAGAAAAAACCAGTACCCTTATCATGGTAATGCCTGTACCCACAATAATATAAACCTGCATCCCATGGCTGACCGCAAACGACAGGAATTACTTAACGAACGTCTGGTGTTACAGGCGCGCATTCACCAGATCGGCGAGGAACTGGACAATCTACCCGATGAGCCCAGGCCCGACATTCAGCCATCAATCCGGCCCACTCTCATAAACACTGACAGCAACTCCCTGCGTGATCTGGTGATTGCCATCGTCAGTGAAGTCGGTTACATGGTCACCAACACCAGCATCCGCTACATCCATGAGGCAAGGTTTAACAGGGTTCTGGCAGCCACACGGCTTAACGAACTGTCCAGGCTTGAAAAGCAGCGGGGAAACCGGCCCGCAGCAACACTTTATAGCCTGACCCATCCGTTACAGCTCAACGATCAGGGTCTAACCCGCATTCTCAACATCTGGGCACGGGCCGACTGGCCGATATACCAGCGCATCTATCTACCCGTGACCATGAGGCTGATTAACCTGCACTTTCTGGACTGGTATATCACCAATCAGGGCAGTCGGCATCACCACTATCTTTCCCATTCCGCCATTTCAGCCCACATCGGCGAACTGATTGGCAACCTTGGGCTTGACCCGAAAATAAACCATGTTCACGATTCTGTCCGCCTCAAGAAAGCCGTTGTCAGGGAAATAGAGAAAGCCCGTCGGGAGGAGGCGACCACACACTCATCTCTTGCTTTCCGAATCATCACGGAACACCGACAGGCTGAAAAAAGCGGCAATGATTCAATGGAAGCTGCCACCCTGCTGAAATAAAGGCGCTATCTCTTCTTCAGCAGTTTTTTTATTTGTTCCGCATTCAATACATCATGTTTGCCGGTCAGATCAGCATCATCGTTTTTTTGCATATTGGCCACCTCTTCGTCGAAGCTGTCCAGACCAAAGATCTCATGATTGCTTTCTTTCTGAATCTCTTCCTGCTTTTCATCCAGATCGTCAAAGTATGCCTTGACCGCAGCGATATCGAAGGAGTCGCTTACCACCAGCCCATCCTCTTTTAACTGCCCGATCTCTGCTGATTTGGACGAACCAGCCACCTCCTGAACTATGTAGCCTATAGCGCCGAGTCTGGCCAAGGCACACACATATTTTTTCGCCTGCGACAGATCAACCTCACTTCTCATGGTAAGCATCTTTCCGGAAAAAAAACGACTTGCAGCGGCATCGTCCAGCTTGAGCAGTGTCGCCAGCTTTGCCTGCACCTGAGACTGCTTATAACCGGGAAACAAGTCACCCTCGAAAATCACTCTATAAGATGGTTTGGTCATAATGCCACGCTCCATTGTAGATAGCCGGGATCATAGCAAGACGGGCAAAAAAAGTGCTGTGTAGAAAACATAACCACCATTAAAAACCCCCGTTCATCGGGACGACTATTCCGGCAGGGCCAAAAAGCACGGCTGCCTGCATCGCTTTCTGGCAAATTCCTCATGCTCGCTCAAGCACAGGCGATGAGTTGCATTATGGAAAAAGCTATATTGCTTTCAGCAAACGTTCCCATCCTGCGAACTCAGCCTCTTCGGTAAAATCACTCTTCAATGACTGCTGCTGTCTGGTCAGTGCGGGCAGGAAACTGCTATCCTGCTCGGCCTTCAACATTAACTGCGTCAGGGCATCAGTATCCTCTACCGGATAATATCCCGGATGGTCCTCTCCAAGCAGACCGACACTGCCGGCAATCTTCGACGCCAATACCGGCAAGTCAGCCATCACCGCCTCGGACACCACATTGGCACCGCCCTCCATGCGGGAACTCAGCACCATGGCACGACTTCTTGCATGTACTTGTCGGACCTTCCAGTGAGGCACCTCACCAAACCAGTGGTAGCGTGGATTGATCTTCATCTCATCCAGCGCCATTTTATTCCACTTCTCGTCGTATGGCCTGCCGCAGTGCAGTATTCGGATTTGACTGTCTGCAGGGAGATTTCTGGCTGCATAGGCTGCGCGCAATGAATCTTTTTCGTCGCGCAAGTGCCCGGAAACACAGAGGTCAAATGTGCGCGACCTTGGTTGCTGTCGTTTAACCGGCACAGCGGACTGCTTGATAACCCTGAATTTCTTCCAATACTTTCTGGGCAGCATCTGGTGCGCCAGATCATGTAATGCGACCAGTTGGTCGGCCAGCTCAATGGAGCTCAATGTTTTCGCAGGGTGAGAACGAAGAAAACGGTACAGATCGGTGCCAGTCAGAGCCAGCACCAGTGGACGGTTCGGGTAACGCCTGCGAAAGGCCTTTACTGCATCGGCGCTACGCCACGCATGCAGCGCCAGCATCATATCGGCATCAGAACCATCCCAATCGGAACCAACGGTAACGCGATGGCCGAATCGCTTCAGGATTCTCCGCCAGCGTACTGCCGTGGCCTGATTTCCGGACGAAGAACGCCGACCGGTCGGGGTGATCATAAAAACTTTCATTATTGAATAAACGCCGTATCCTGCTACGGTAACAACCTGTTCAACAAATAGACTAACAGCTTATGACTCCGATTTCTAAAAATACATTAATCGAACAATTGCGCGATGCTCGTCGGCGCACCTTCCAGCTTACAGACGACCTGACCAGAGAACAAATGATGGGGCCGAAAAACCTGACCATAATCAACCCACTGCCGTGGGAAATAGGTCATACAGCCTATTTCCATGAATTATGGTGCCTGCGTCAGCGACACGGGCTTACCAGTGTGCATCCGAATGTGGATGAACTGTATGACTCCGTCAATATCGCCCATGATACCCGCTGGGATCTGCCCATCCCGTCGCTGGACACCGTTCGTGACTACATGAATCAGGTACAGGCACGCGAGTTACAGCTACTGGAGTCCGAAGATGACGACGAACAGGCACTATACCTTTATCGCTATGCGCTGTTTCACGAAGACATGCACACCGAGGCATTTACCTACACGCGCCAGACGCTGAATTATTGTATGCCACCGTTGCAGCCACCCATGCAGCCACCGGCGGAAGCCGGGGCACTGGCCGGCGATGTCACCATACCAGCCTGCGAATACACTCTGGGAGCGACCAGAGGCAATGGATTTTGTTTTGATAATGAAAAATGGGGACACACCGTTCACATTGGTGAGTTTGCCATTGCCAGGGCACCCGTAACCAACCAGCAGTTTCTTGAGTTCGTTGAAGCCGGTGGATATAACACCCGCGAATACTGGGATAACGAAGGCTGGCAATGGTGTCAGGAAAGGAAGCTCGAACATCCGGGATACTGGCGCAGGACAGACAAAGAATGGCAACGCCGTTTTTTTAATCAATGGCAACCCCTGCCGCCTCACCAGCCTGTTATCCATGTCAGTTGGTTCGAGGCCTGCGCCTGGTGCCGATGGGCAGGACGCCGATTACCGACAGAAGCGGAATGGGAACTTGCCGCCTCCGGCCCGGATAAACGGACCTTCCCCTGGGGAGAGACACCTCCCGACGAATCCACGACAAACATGGATAGCCGCTCATCAGGCTGCATTGATGTTGCTGCACTGCCGGCAGGTGACAGCCCATACGGATGCCGGCAGATGATCGGTAATGTCTGGGAATGGACGGATACCATATTCCGCCCCTACCCCGATTTTACACCGGACATGTACGCCGATTATTCCAGGCCGCTGTTCAACATTACCAGAGTGCTGCGAGGCGGTGCCTGGACAACACGCTCCAGAATGATCCGCAATACCTGGCGCAATTACTACGGGCCGGACCGCAATGATGTCTTTGCCGGATTCAGAACCTGCGCAATATAACCCCGCCCGCCGGTAACACTACCTCTCCACCTGCGGGTGGTATGCCACCACATAAGGCCGCCGGCTGATTTTTAGCGAGACAGTCAAAGGACGCAGCGGGCTTAAAAAAGCGGGACCGGTGACAATGCGGATGGAAAACCCGGCCCCGCAACAGCCGGCAGGGATGCCGGCTACGGAAATCCTACCAGTCCAGCTTCCACTGTGCGCCGACGCTGTGTCTGGATTTATTGCCATCCTGTTCGCGGCGGATGGCCTTGATATCGAGTTCTGATCTCAAGTCAGCCGGATTGGACAGCAGACGCCAGCCGAGGGTCAGGTCGCGTTTGGCATCGGATGCCGACAGACTGGCATAGGGGATGCCGGTGGCATCATCCATTAGAGCGAAGCCCCACTCGCCTTGCAAAGTCCAGCGACCCGATACAGCGGCGGTTTGGGTATGGTCTTCTTCCTTTAGCGCATCTGT
>JAJDYQ010000084.1 GCA_022825085.1 Gammaproteobacteria bacterium | reverse complement strand
GAGGCAGACCCTCCCGACATCAAGTTCTCATCGTTTACGGCGTGGACTACCAGGGTATCTAATCCTGTTTGCTCCCCACGCTTTCGCGCCTGAGCGTCAGTATTGGGCCAGGAAGCCGCCTTCGCCACTGGTGTTCCCTCCGATCTCTACGCATTTCACCGCTACACCGGAGATTCCACTTCCCTCTCCCATACTCTAGTTCGGCAGTATCAAATGCAATTCCCAGGTTAAGCCCGGGGATTTCACATCTGACTTACCCAACCGCCTGCGCGCGCTTTACGCCCAGTAATTCCGATTAACGCTCGCACCCTCCGTATTACCGCGGCTGCTGGCACGGAGTTAGCCGGTGCTTCTTGTATCGCTAACGTCAAACAACAAGGGTATTATCCTTGCTGCCCATCTTCACGATTGAAAGTGCTTTACAACCCGCAGGCCTTCTTCACACACGCGGTATTGCTGGATCAGGCTTTCGCCCATTGTCCAATATTCCCCACTGCTGCCTCCCGTAGGAGTCTGGGCCGTGTCTCAGTCCCAGTGTGGCTGATCATCCTCTCAAACCAGCTACAGATCGTTGCCTTGGTAGGCCATTACCCCACCAACCAGCTAATCTGACATAGGCTCATCCAATAGCACGAGGTCCGAAGATCCCCCGCTTTCCCCCGTAGGGCGTATGCGGTATTAGCTACCGTTTCCGGTAGTTGTCCCCCACTACTGGGCAGATTCCTATGCATTACTCACCCGTCCGCCACTCTACTTACGCCCGAAGGCGCTTTCGCGTTCGACTTGCATGTGTTAAGCATACCGCCAGCGTTCAATCTGAGCCAGGATCAAACTCTTCACTTTAAAATGTTCGGTTGCTTTTGAGGGCAACCAATCCTTGCTCGACTTAGAATTAACTGACAAAAGTCAGGCGACTCCTCATCGAAAACATCTGGCAAAACCAACTCGACGTGAGCGCCCACACAAATTATCTATCATGCTGTTAAAGAACTCGCCCACCCATCCCCAAAAGACGATGCGAGGGCAGCCGACCACCATAATGCAGGCGCACCCGGAAATCACCGGGCAACCATAACTTTGGCCTCTCTGCCGCAGACGCTGCAGCAAGAGCGGGGATTATAGGGACAAAAAAAGGTTCGTCAAGCTAATTTGTAAATTATTTTGAAAAATATTCGCCGTCTTCTCCGGCGGCCCTATTACAGTCGATACTACGCTGACCATACTTCTGCGATGAATACATGAAAACGACCCGGAAGACAATCTGGCGCCCTCTCAGAAGCCTGAAAAAGTGACACCACTCCCAAAAATTAGAACATCCGCAGACTGGAGTCTGAATATCGCAGATGGGGTAAATACAGCAAGACAAAATCCAGAGGACACCTGACATCGGTCGGTTTCAGGAAAGCAGGTCACAATCGTTATTACGAAAACGGAAGAAAAACACGGCCGGGATGATGCTATAATTGATCTTTGCCTTATGTTTAACAACCGTTTTCGGTCTGGCAACTAATGGCTACACACAAAACTGTTTACACATCTCGCCAGAAAGGAGCAAGTTATGGAAAAAAGCCAAAAGACTGAGTTTGATGCAGATGACGGGTTCATCTATAGGACCGAACGTCCCTGGCCTAACCCACGCCTTAAGACCGGTGCCATCGTGGGCCATACCACAATCAATTCAGCGACAATATGGTTTCGTGCGGGCAAGCCGGGAAAGTACAGGCTACTTCTTTGGGCATGCGCTGACGAAGAGACCAGAGCAAAGATAAAGGCCGAATACAAACAGGCTGAAATCGAACAATTCATAGAAAAAAACCGATGCGTCATCAGAAATGTCGAAATTCAGGATTACAGTGATGACACCACTCATGTGGAGCGAATTCATGATTTACGTCAGGATACCCGCTATCAATACTGTATCTTCCGTGACAATGAAGGAATCTGGCGGCCCATAATCGGGCGTGATCGGGCGGTTGTTCCAGAAAGAGACACACCAGCACATGGACGGCAAGTACGCATATACAAGGGGAACTTTTTCAGAACACTGGCCGAATCGGGTGCATTCAGTTTTGCCCTGTTCAGTTGTCACAACCCATACGTGGAAAAAAGACGCTTTTTATTCTCCAGGAATATTGAAGTTGAAAGAATGGAGGCCTGGGATGGCTTGCACAATACTTTGCTCCGTCACTCACAGGGCAAAGTACGCCCCGCCTTCCTGATTGCGGGAGGAGATCAAGTATATACGGATGGTCGCCCCAGCATAAGTATCTGGAACTATCTTTACAAGGTGATGCGCAAGGAAGACGGGAAACTGCTACCCAGCGAGGGGACGATGCTCTCCTGGTTTCGCGACATATACCGCGGCTATTGGGGATTCGCGCCGTTAAAGCAGATATATTCCCATTTTCCGACTTACATGATCTGGGACGATCATGAGATCGGGGATGGATGGGGATCCTTTGATAATCCCGGCTCGGGCAAGGACAATCCCAATGAACATGAGATATACAAAAAGTGCGAAGACAAGGATTTGAACAGGAAAGACGGTGATGAGTTGCTCAATCGAATGTTCAGAGCGGCCAAAGAGGCGTATTTCGAATACGAACACAGCCATAATCCCCAAACCGAGAAGGATATTTTTCACTATGGCTTCAATCACAACAGATGTGCCTTTTTCGTGCTTGATGGCAGAGGATATCGTGATATAAATCGCCCAACCTTTCGCATCCACGGCGAAAGCCAATTCAATGATTTCAAACAACTTGTTGAGCAACTTGACGCCGCTCAGACCAGTTTTTTGTTTGTAGTATCCGCAGTGCCTGTTCTGCATATGGGAGAAGGATGGTTTGACCTTGAGGAAAACAAATTTTTTGACATTCTTAATGCTGGCAATCGTGATGACTTACGGGACGGGTGGGAACATTCTTTGCATGATAACGAACGCAAAAAGCTCAAGGAACTGCTTTGGGCTGCAGCGGCCAAAGGCATCAAAGTTGCCATAATGTCGGGTGATGTACATGCATCAGCGGCATTCCGGCTGACCAGGGATGGTATAGAGACACCCATCTGGCAACTAACTTCCAGCGCGATAACATATCATCTGGGACTGGGGCCAGAAAAAATTGCCAAGCATTTCCTGCCTGCATCCGAAAGCGGCCATACCTCAGACGGAGAAAACTTTACCCGTCACCAGTTGAGCGTGAAAAGCCCATATTCAATCATCCAGGTATATCCAGAAAAACAGGAGGCTGTGTTCCAGTTGTATGGGCTCGAAGAGATAAAAGAAGAGGGAAAAGAGCCAGTCTATAAGCACAACTCGACCGCGCGCGTACAACTTTGGTAGCATCCTTTCTGGGAATGAGGTAATTCCCTCGAAAATTAGTATTGCTCAAAAAATGCAGGCGCACCCGGAAACCACCGGGTAACCATATTTCGCCTCCCTGCCACAGACGCTGCGGCAAGAGCGGCGGTTATATAGGCAAAAAAGTTTCGTCAAGCTAATTCTGTAAAATTTAAAAATAAAATATTGCGACCATTTTCCCGATACCCCCGCTGATAACCGATTCCACAGTGGCTATGTATCATCAACCGCTGTGTGTCTCTGGACAAGCCGCAACAATTCGCACGGATCGGCATCCATGCCGCTGCAGTACAACACCAACTCAATCGGGTCCAACCTGCGCTCGCCCTTTTCCACCTTGCCCACCAACGAATGCACCACACCAATCCGGGCAGCCAGTTGACGCTGGCTCAGTGCCGCCTGCTTGCGTTTTTGCACCAGCCAGTCTGTAAGCTCTTTCCATTCCGGCGAATAAATTGATTTTCTAAAGCGTGGCATTGCACCGATTTTAGGTGCTATGTATAATGCTCCCGATTCAGGTGCAAAATGTACCTGAATCAACCTTTTTTATCTTGGGAGAAAAACGAATGAAACTCAAAGAAGCTGTAGTAATCGCAAGCATCCTGGCATTGCTGCCGCATGCTGTTTTGGCACAGGAGGATAACTCAGCGCAGGGCCATGACTATTTCGGCGGCGGGATAGCAAGGATGGAATACGATGAACGCCAGAATGCGTTTAATTTTTTTAATGCGAAAGTTGGTGCAGCCTATCTCAAGGCAGGCTGGCAACTCAATGATCATGCCTCTCTGGAAGGGAGAGTCGGGCTCGGTGGAGATGCCACAGGCGATGTCATTATAGGAAACTCAACTGTCGAGCTTGACTACGAGCTGGATTACTTCCTTGGCGCATATGCCCGTGTCGGCTTGTGGGCAAGTGATGCGTTCTACCCCTACCTGATTGCCGGAATCACCGGATTCAGACACACAATTGAAGCAAAAAACGGAGGCACTGCCGCTCGACTTACAACCGGCGGTCGGGACTTTTCGTATGGCCTGGGTGCAGACATCGCCATATCCGGGCAGTGGCGCATCAATCTTGAATATTTGAGACTTTACGATGATAGAGACACTGATGATATAGCTGATATTGAATACAGTGCCCTTGCTATCGGTCTGGTAAAAACATTCTAACAGATGTTCTCCAAGGGGCGGGCCATTCCGCCCCCTCTCTTCTGATCACACGGATATGACCGTGCCGACACCAGATTTTGCTACCTCACAGTGACTCTGGCAAAGCGCCTTTTCCCTACCTGAAAGACAGCCGATTGCCCGGCAGCTATTTTAATGCGAGCATCCGACAGCTTTTCACCCTCCATTTTGACCGCTCCCTGCCTGACCATACGGTGCGCATCCGAAGTGCTGCTTACCAGACCGGCATCCTTCAGCAGATTGGCCAGCGGGATGCCATCCTCGCCCGCACCGACATCCACTTCAGGGATGCCATCGGGTACCGCCCCCTTCTGAAATTGCGCAATAAAACCTGCTCGCGCCGCGACCGCTGCCTCTTCGCTGTGAAAACGTGCTGTGATCTCCTCGGCAAGCAGAAATTTAACATCTCTGGGATTTTTCCCTGCCTCAATATCTGCCCTGAATTGCTTTATTTCCTGGGCGGACCGGAAACTGAGCAATTCAAAATAGCGCCACATCAACTCATCCGAAACCGACATGACCCTGCCAAACATCTGATCCAGACTATCCGAGACACCTATGTAGTTATCGAGTGACTTGGACATTTTCTGCACACCATCAAGACCCTCCAGAATCGGCATGGTCAAAATGACCTGCGGTGGCTGACCATAGACCTGTTGTAACTGCCGACCAACCAGCAGATTAAATCTCTGATCGGTGCCGCCCAGCTCAACATCCGCCTGCAAGGCTACAGAATCATAGCCCTGTACCAGAGGATAGAGCAACTCGTGTATGGCTATCGACTGACCGCTTTTATAGCGTTTATTAAAATCATCCCGCTCCAGCATACGGGCTACCGTGTGCCGGGCTGCCAGCCGAACCAGATCAGCGGCATCCATCTGCTCCATCCATGATGAATTGAAACACACCGTGGTTTTTTCCGGGTCCAGAATTTTGAAAACCTGACGCTCATAGGTGGCGGCATTTTCCAGCACATCTTCTTTAGTCAATGGCGGTCGGGTGGCACTTTTCCCGGTCGGATCGCCTATCATTCCGGTAAAGTCACCGATCAGAAACAGGACTTCATGCCCAAGCTCCTGAAACTGCCGCAGCTTGTTGATCAGAACCGTATGCCCAAGGTGAAGATCAGGGGCTGTCGGATCAAAGCCCGCCTTGACTCTGAGCGGACGTCCAGATTCCAGCTTTCTGGCAAGCTCTTCTTCAGGCAGTATTTCATCGACACCATGTTTGATAACGGCCATCTGTTCGCTGACTGACACCATAATTTTTTTCCTTGAAATCGGGCACGAAGTAATAAGTTAAAGTGATCATAACGGGACTGTCTAACGAACTGCCCAATCTGATATTTTTTCAATACAACAGTTGACCACCGTATCCGCATTCGCTACTCTACCATCTGGACATAATTAATAAAGTCATTATTTTTCATAAACTTAAAATACAATAATGAAACAAAGCATAAATTCTTTAAGCGCCAGAAGACACTGGCTGATCATCATAGTCGCCGTCGGTTTAGTCACGCTGGGCATTGCACTGCGCCCCATTGAGGTTTCCGCCAATCGTGCTGCGGCATCAAAAACCCGCGTCAGCATAGAACTGCCCAATCAACCCGACATCCTCGCAATATCGCCTGAAGTAGACAGCGCTGACGATATGATCTGGAAATACGAAAAGGTGCGTAAAGGCGACAGTCTGTCACACATCTTCAAGCGTATCGACCTGCCTGCCTCAACGCTGCACGAGATCGTCAACAGCAGCAATCTCGGCAGAGAGTTCGCGCATATCAAGCCGGGCCAGACATTCGACTTTGGCTACACACAGGAAAAATTCACTCAACTAAAGCTCACTACCAGCAAAACCCGCTCACTGTCAGCGATACTCGACAATGGCACATGGACAGTCAGCGAGGAGCTGAAAAATATAGAAATCCGGACCGAATATGCCCAGGGCACTATCCGGGACTCGCTATTCGTCGCCGGCAACAGGGCGGGACTTAGCGATACCACCATCATGCAGATGGCCGGAATATTTGGCTGGGATATTGATTTCGCCCTGGATATCCGGGAGGGCGACCGCTTTACCGTTCTCTATGAAGGCCAATACATTGATGGCGAAAAGATAGGCGATGGTCGCATCATTGCTGCCGAGTTCATCAATCAGGGCGAGACTCACCGGGCTATCTACTACACAAATGAAGGGGAAATTTCGGATTATTATGCTCCCGATGGTCGCGCCATGCGCAAGGCATTTCTGCGTACCCCGGTAAAGTTTACGCGCATCAGCTCACGCTTCAGCAAAAATCGCTGGCATCCAATCCTGAAAAAATGGCGCCCCCATAAAGGCATTGACTATGCTGCTGCCCACGGCACGCCTGTACTGGCCACCAGCAACGGCAAAGTCAGCTTCAAGGGCAACAAGGGCGGCTACGGCAAAGTCATATTTATTCAGCACGGGCAAAAATACACGACGGTTTATGGGCATCTCAGCCGCTATGCCAAAGGCATCCGCAAGGGCAAATCAGTCAAGCAGGGTCAGACTATTGGATACGTCGGTTCCACCGGGCTGGCTACCGGCCCCCATCTGCACTACGAATTGCGGGTGGATGGCATCCATCGCGATCCGCTGACCATCAAACTGCCGCAAGCGCACACGATTGCCCGGAAATATATGCCGGAGCTGCAAAATCTGTCGACATCGCTATTCAATCAGCTGGCATTACTCAGCCCACCCCCTGTGGTTGGCCGAGACAACGCACAAGGTACCGACAACCTTACCCACTAGCCACCGACCTGCCGGATAGACATATCACACATGAGTTCCAGCCTGACAGCAGGTTATTTTATCGGCCTGATGACAGGAACCAGCCTTGATGCTGTTGATACGGTACTGCTGCAAATCAACAACGATGGGCAAACCGAATTTCTGGACGGTATCACACCGGAAATCCCCGATACCCTGCGCCAGAGCATTCAGAGCATAAGCCACGGCATCACAGACCGTATTGACGATATTTGCAGGCTCGATATCTGTCTGGTGAATCTTTACGCCGATTGCGTCGGCAGACTGCTATCCCGCAATGGCCTGCAAGCCGGCAAAATTATGGCCATTGGCAGCCACGGACAAACGGTGCGTCACTGCCCGGACTGCAACCCGCCCTACACACTCCAACTGGGCAATGGTGAACGGCTGGCCGGGCAAATCGGCATTACCTGCGTATCGGACTTCAGGCAAAGAGATATGCTCTACGGCGGACAGGGTGCCCCACTGGCACCACTATTTCACCACCACCTGTTCTTCAAAAAAGGCATAAACAGAATTGTGATCAACCTTGGTGGTATCGCCAATATCAGTATCCTTCACCAAAATGGCGATATCGAAGGATTGGATACTGGGCCGGCCAATATACTCATGGATCAATGGATACGACAGCAACAGCAACAACGCTATGATAAAGATGCCCACTGGGCCCGCAGCGGGCAACTGCATCCGACACTGCTGGCCCGACTACTGGATGAACCATGGCTACAACAAAAACCACCGAAAAGCACAGGTCCTGAACTATTCAACCTGAAATGGCTCGGAAAATTTATTGACGATACCAACATTGCCCCCAAAGACATTCAACGCACACTCTGCGAATACTCAGCCGTCACCATCGCTGACGCCATACACAGCTATGCCCCGGATAGCGAAGAAGCAATAATCTGCGGCGGCGGTGCATACAACCCCCTGCTCATTGAGCGGCTCAGAGAACTCTCACCAGCGCCCATCTTTATATCCGACCACTATGGCATATCACCCGACTGGATTGAAGCCGGCATGTTTGCCTGGCTGGCCTGGAGAACACTGAACGGAATGCCCGGTAATATCCCGGCAGTTACCGGAGCAGACCGGGAAACCATCCTTGGCGCGATTCATTCCATATCAGCCGATGCAGTCTCATCGAGCACACAGGCCAAATGACCACCCAAAGAATCAGTGCCTGCTCACCATCTCTATGAATATGGGCGATACATCGCAGACCAATATCAGGGACAACATCAGGCTGCTGCCTCATTAACGGGTTCAGGTCGGGGAACATCGGCTATCCAGGGCAGGCCTTCAGGCCAATGGTTGGAAAACCACTGTATCTGGGCGAGATAACGATCACGGACAGAGGCCGTGTCGGCCTCCAGACGATCCAGTTCATCGAGCAACTGATAACGCTCGTTGCCGGTATATTGGCAATACCGGTCAGCCAGCATGATAACACTGGCATAAGTCAGGCCAGATGCGACCGCATCCTCAGTCATGGGCCGCCTCACCGGCAGACTTCTGCAGACAGATATGCCTGAGCATATCCCCTCTCACCAGAACCAGACAACCTGATCTCATCCTGCTCATGCCGCCGCCTCATCGTTAGACACAGGGCGGGGAATATCAGAGGGCCAAGGCAAGCCGTCGGGCCAGTGATCGGAGAACCAGCTAGTCGCCTTCTCTGCCGATGCAACGGTTAAACCTGCCCCATCGCTGATATTTTTCAGGCGCGAGCCATGATTAAATATCAGCGTCGATACTCTGGCCAGACTTAAACCAGTGGACTCACAATAGCTGCTGGCCAGCATCAATATTGCTGCTCG
>JAJDYQ010000067.1 GCA_022825085.1 Gammaproteobacteria bacterium | reverse complement strand
GAAGGTGAACTGGTAATTACTCAGGCTGTTAAGATGATGCCGCACCGGGAGCTGTGCGTTCCGGGTGCGGATTATCCAGCCTCGTCATTTCAGATCTTTAGCTTTCCACCACTTCCTGTGCAATTGTGAGCGAACCTTCCGGACCCCGGGATACGGTGTATGGTTGAATGGCTGATGCAGTATTACAGGCTGAAAACCTGACCTGTATCCGCGGCGACCGGCGTCTTTTTTCCGATCTGTCGGTCTGTGTGCGTTCAGGTGAGTTGCTTTATCTACAGGGTGCTAACGGTGTCGGCAAGACGACTCTGTTACGTGCCTTGTGCGGTTTGCTGTACCCGGATGAGGGACAGATTAGCTGGAATGGAAAGCCGATAAGAGAGGATGGCGAGGAGTTTTTTGATCATCTTTTGTATATCGGCCATCAATCGGCCGTCAAATCTGAGCTGACACCGCTGGAAAACCTGCGGGTTTCCTGTGCGCTTGGTGGTCTGTATCCTGAAGACGGGATGTTATGGCTGGCGTTGGAGCGGGTGGGACTGCGCGGGTTTGAGGATCTGCCGGTCAGGATGTTGTCACAGGGGCAGCAAAGACGTGTCAGTCTGGCGCGTCTGTTCGTTAATAACGCCCTGCTCTGGGTGCTGGATGAACCTTTCAATGCACTGGATGCCGATGCTGTGGTGGTGTTGCAGGAGGTTATTTCCAGCCACATTGATCAGTCGGGACTGGTTGTTCTGACAACGCATCAGGAAGTTATGCTGACCTCGGCCGGGGTGAGGCATCTGAGGCTGGGGTGAACAGGATGTGGCGGTTGTTCAGGATTATTGTGTTGCGTGATCTGCTGCTGGCGTTTCGCCGGCGCACGGAGATTCTGATGTCACTGTTTTTCTTTGTTATTGTGGTCAGTCTGTTTCCACTTGGTATTGGGGTGGAACAACAAATCCTTTTCCATATTGCGCCCGGTGTGGTGTGGGTAGCGGCATTGCTGTCGTCCATGCTGGTCTTGGAGCGGCTGTTTGCGGCGGACTATGCGGACGGAACGCTCGAACAGATGTTGTTGACCTCGCAGCCTCTCAGTATTGTGGTGATGGCGAAGGTGTGTGCTCACTGGTTGTTGACTGGTCTGCCGCTGGTGCTGATCTCGCCGCTGGTGGCGTTGCAGTATCGATTGGGGGAGGGGCAGGTGCTGCCGATGATGTGGTCGTTGCTTTTGGGAACGCCTGCTCTGAGCATGATTGGCGCTATTGGTGCTGCCTTGACGCTGGGGCTGCGAGGTGGGGGGGTATTGCTTTCACTTTTAATCCTGCCCCTGTATATTCCGGTGCTGGTTTATGGGGCAGGGGCGATTGCCGCCGCCGCTACGAATGCCCCTCAGCAGGCTTATTACATGCTATTGGGTGCATTGACTGTTTTGTCCATGGCACTCGGTCCCTGGGCAACTTCTGCCGCACTGAAGTTCTCGCTGGAATGAAAAAAGTGAACGATTGTGGGTATTAACTGGTTCAGGTATGCGTCGCCGGCTTCTTTTTATCCGCTGGCTGGCAAAACGATTCCGTGGTTTGTAGCGTCGGCCGTATTATTGGCTATCGGCGGTTTGTACTGGGGTTTCTTTGAGACGCCAAATGTTCTGAGTGACCAGAAGCAGTATTACCGGATTATATTTGTACATGTGCCAGCGGCCTGGATGTCGATGTGGCTGTATGTCGTGATGGCCGGCTGGAGTCTGGTTGGCCTGGTGTTTAATACTCGTCTGTCTTTTATGGTGGCAGCAGCCACCGCGCCAACCGGCGCGATATTCACATTTTTGGCGTTGTGGACAGGTGCCTTCTGGGGTAAAACAAGCTGGGGGACCTGGTGGGATTGGGACCCGCGCATGACTTCCGAGTTGATTCTGTTGTTCCTTTATATCGGTTATATGGCTTTGCAGTCAGCAATCGATGATGTGCGAAGGGCAGATCGTGCTTCGGCAGTGCTGGCAATGGTCGGTTTGTTCACCATACCGCTTATTTATTATTCAGTGAACTGTCCGGACCCAAATCAGTGCGCGTCATTGCATCAGCGATCTTCCATGAAGTCCATTGAGAGTAATATCCTTTGGGCCATGCTCACCATGACGCTGGCTTTCTGGCTGTATAGCTTTGCGGTGATACTGAAACGAGTCAGAAACATCATTCTGGAGCGGGAAAAATACACGGAGTGGGTGAACGAGTTGCCGGAAATCCGGTCTCAGCAGGTTCGGAGCTGATGATGAAAGATATTATTGCCGGTTACGGTTTTTACATAGGTTGGTCATTCGGCGCAACGGCCTTTTTGATGGTCGGAGAGTGGTTGATGGCCGATGTTCGGCGCAGAGTCGCCATCAGGCGTCTCAGGCGCATGGCTCGACTGAATGAGTCCGGCGCTGATTAGCCATTGATAGCAGGACTGTCCATGAAGCCCAGACAGAAACGAATGATGCTTGCCGGTATGGCGCTGGCCGGAGTGGTGGTCGCGGCGGTACTGGCGATCAATGCGCTGCAGGGCAATATGGCTTATTTCTTTTCACCTTCTCAGGTGGTCGCTGGTGCAGTGGAATCGGGTGAAACATTTCGCCTGGGCGGCATGGTGCGCAGGGGGACGCTGGAAAAATCCTCCGCCAGTCTGGAGTCTCGCTTTATTGTCACCGATAACGCTCAACAGGTCGTTGTGAGTTATTCGGGGATATTGCCGGACCTTTTTAAGGAGGGGCAGGGTACCGTTGCCAGAGGCAAACTGGGTAAAGACGGGGTGTTTTATGCTGAAGAGGTGCTGGCAAAGCATGATGAGTCCTATATGCCGCCGGAGGTCGCCGATGCGATGCAGCCCATGCCGTATAACGGTACCCGGCCGCAGGTATCTGCACAGTCTGTGACCGCCGAAAAGCGAAATATAAAAGTGCCCCGATCTGAGCCGGTCGTTTCCCTGCCGCAGGTCGATATCGAATAACCGATGATCCCTGAAATCGGACATTTTGCCCTTGTTGTTGCGTTATTTATGGCACTGGTGCAGACCGTTATGCCGGTGGTGGGTGCCTATCGGGGTATCCCGGAATTAATGGCGATGGGCAGGCCGGCGGCACGTGCACAGTTTTTGTTTGTCGCTGTTTCTTTCGCCATGCTGACACTGGCGTTTATCGAAAATGATTTTACTGTGGCTTATGTCGTCCAGAATTCCAACAGCGCCCTGCCGATTGAATACCGCATCTCCGCTGTCTGGGGTGCCCACGAAGGGTCGTTGCTGCTCTGGGTTTTGATGCTGGCGGCCTGGGGGCTGGCCATCACGATATTCAGTCAGTCACTGCCGGAACATTTTCTCGCACGGGTTATGGGTGTCATGGGTTTTATCAGCGTCGGCTTCATATTGTTTATTCTGATGACATCGAATCCGTTTGATCGCCTGATTCCCGGAGCTACCGATGGTCGCGATTTGAATCCACTGTTACAGGATCCGGGCCTGATTATTCATCCTCCCATGCTGTATATGGGTTATGTCGGTTTTTCGGTGGCGTTTTCCTTTGCAGTAGCTGCTTTGCTGGGTGGTCGTCTCGATGCCACATGGGCACGTTGGTCCCGTCCCTGGACAACGGTTGCCTGGCTGTTTTTGACCATCGGCATCGTGTTGGGCAGCTGGTGGGCCTACTATGAGCTGGGTTGGGGTGGTTGGTGGTTTTGGGACCCCGTGGAGAATGCCTCTTTGATGCCCTGGCTGGCAGGGACAGCACTGATCCATTCTCTGGCGGTAACGGAAAAACGTGGGGCGTTTAAAAGCTGGACTGTGTTGTTGGCCATACTGGCATTTTCCCTGAGTCTGTTGGGGACCTTTCTGGTGCGTTCCGGTGTTTTGGTGTCGGTACATGCCTTTGCCAGTGACCCTGAGCGTGGGGTCTTTATACTGGCATTTCTGGTTGTTGTTATTGGTGCCTCATTAGGGTTGTATGCCTGGAGGGCACCGAATGTATATGGTGGTGGCAGATTCAGATTGTTTTCCAGAGAAATGCTGTTGTTGGCGAATAATGTGTTGTTGATGGCGGCACTGGCGGCAGTGTTGATGGGTACCATGGCCCCCATTGTGCTGGATGCTCTGGGTCTCGGAAAAATATCTGTCGGCCCACCTTATTTTGATGCGGTATTTGTGCCTGTTATGTTGCCTCTTGTCATTCTGATGGGCATTGGTCCTCTGGTGAGCTGGCGGTCGGGAGATATGCGTCCTGTGTTCAAAAAGTTGCGGGTTGTGTTCATCGCTGGTCTTGTTGTTGGCGCTGTCCTGCCGTTAGTGACTATGGGCAGGACTACATTGATGGTAGCGGCTGCATCCATGATTGCCGTATGGGCAATCTTCAGCAGTGTGCAATATCTGAGGGATCGCCTGATTCGCAGGCCCGGAAACAGGGGCTTGTCAGCCGGGGTCTATGGAATGGTTATTGCTCATGCGGGAGTCGGTGTTTTTGTGATCGGGGCAACATTGAGTTCAGCTTTCAGCGTGGAGCGGGATGTCCATGTGCGCGTCGGGGATACGGTGCGGATCAATGACTTTGCCTTTCACCTTGAAGAGGTAAAGCCGGTTCGCGGACCTAATTATCACTCTGATATGGCGCGGGTGACCGTTACCCGCGACGGTGAGCAGGTTGCTGTCCTGACACCGGAAAAGAGAACTTATTTCGTGCAGACGATGCCCATGACCGAAGCTTCTATCGATGCCACTTTGTTCCGTGATTTGTATGTCGCTCTGGCCGAGCAGCGAGGTGAGGATGGTTGGGCACTCAGGGTCTATCATAAGCCATTTCAGGCATGGATCTGGTCAGGGCCGTTGTTAATGGCCCTCGGTGGCATACTGGCAGCATCGGACCGGCGTTATCGGACATCGGCAAAACGCATTGTGCAGACCAGACGCAGGTCGGCTGTCGGCCCGGTGGTTCGTGAGGCAAAGGTATGAAGGCACGTTATTTGTTGCCGGTTACGGTTTTTCTGGTCATAGTGGCCGTTTTCGGATTGGTGCTTTATCAGATAAATCAGGGACGCAATATCAGAGAGGTGCCTTCGCCGCTGATCGGCAGAGCCGTGCCGCAGTTTGAGCTGCCACTTTTGCTGGAACCCGAGCAGACTTTTTCCTCAGAGCAACTTAAAGGGCGGGTCAGTCTGGTTAATATCTGGGCTTCCTGGTGTGTGTCCTGTCGATATGAACATGATCTGCTGGTGCAGATGTCACGTGATACCGATATTTCAATTATCGGTATCAACTACAAGGATGAGCGGGCGGATGCTCTGAAATGGTTGCGTGATACGGGTAATCCCTATGAGGCCAGTATCTTCGATTATGATGGACGCGCGGCCATTGACTGGGGTGCTTACGGTACTCCAGAGACTTTTGTTGTTGATCAGCAGGGGGTTATCCGCTACAAGCATACCGGCCCGATTACAGAGGAAAAGCTGCGGGATGAGATCATGCCTCTGATCAATAAGCTGAGAGAGGCAGGCGATACAGCATGAGAATGGTTCTGGTGTTTATTCTGCTGTTTCTGGTAACAGCCCGGGTTGCCGGAGAAATGACACTCAGCAACCCGGAGGATGAGCAGCGATTTAATGATCTGTCCAAAGTCCTGCGCTGCATGGTTTGCCAGAATCAATCAATCGCCGATTCCAATGCCGAACTGGCGCGTGATTTTCGTGATCAGGTGAAGGAACAGATCAACGAAGGGCAGTCTGATGCTGAAATCATCGATTATATGGTGGAGCGTTACGGACACTATATCCTTTACAGGCCACCTTTTAATATGGCTACCGCGATTCTTTGGACGGGGCCTTTCATACTTGTCGTTGTAGGGTTTGTCATGGTTGTCAGAACCATGAGGCGGCAGGAACAGTCACAGGCCGGTACCAATACCCGGCAGCAGGCGCGTTTGCGGGAACTGCTTGAGAAGTCTGCGGACTTCGATGACAAGGGCGGTTGAGCATGATCTGGGGCTTTGCTGTGGCCATGCTGGCTGTGGCATTAATCATTGTGCTGTTTCCTTTATGGCGTCCTGCCGGCTGGTTTGCTCCAGACAGCAATGCTGCGAATGTCGAATTGCTGAAAGTTCAGCTGCGAGAGCTTGATGACGACTTGGTGGTTGGTCATCTTACGCAGGCGGAATATGATGCCGCCAGAGTTGATCTGAAGGCGGCGGTGGCTGTTGATCTGGTCGATGATGGGGTTGGCCTGAACCCGCTTTCAAAAAAAAGCAGGCAATGGTTGGGTATGGTGTTGCTGTTTGTGGTGTCGTCGGGAAGTGTCGGTCTCTATCGTGAGGTAACAACTTATCGGGAAATCGCGCCACCACAGCATTCTGCAGTACAGCCAGCAGGGCAGGAGGCGGATGAACAACTGCCGCCGATGGATCAGATAATTGAATTGCTGGCTGCCGAACTGCGTGAAAATCCCGGCAATGCCGAAGGCTGGCAGATGCTGGGGCGATCTTATCTGATTATGGAAAAAAATGAGGAGGCCGTTGGCGCCTATGCACGGGCATATGAATTGACCGGGAATCAGGATCCCGTATTGTTGACTGACTATGCCGAGGCGCTTGCGTTTGCCAGTGATAACCGAATGCAGGGTAAGCCACTCGAGCTGGTCAACAGGGCGCTTGCTATCGCCCCCACAATGTCCAAGGCCTTGTGGTTAAAGGGGTTTGCGAGTTTTCAGGAAGGTGACTATGCAGCAGCGGTCAATGTATGGAGTAGAGCTGTGCAGAGTTCCGGGTTGACGGATGAGGCCCGGCAAACGCTGAATGCCTATATCGCCGAGGCACGTGAAAAAATACACCTGGCCGATGAACAGGGAGGTGACATACAGGCTGCAAATGGAGGCCGGGGGCAGGATGAACCTGTCGTCAGTGCTTCCATAAAGGTACAGGTCAGTCTGGATGATTCAGTCAGTGGGCATGTTGATGCAGAGGAAACAGTGTTTGTTTTTGCGCGTGCCGCTGCAGGGCCACCCATGCCGCTGGCCGTTCGCAAGCTGGCCGTTGCCGATTTGCCGACCATGGTGATTCTGGACGATAGCATGGCGATGTTGGCCGGGATGAATCTTTCCAGCCAGCAGCAGGTAGTGATAGGAGCCAGAGTGTCGCGCAGCGGTTCGCCGATGCCACAGGCCGGCGATTTGCAGGGACTGAGCGAGGTGGTTAAGCCTGGAAAGGATACTCAGGTCGCGATTGTGATCGACGAGACGGTTGAATAGGGTATGGCCAGAACACGGGTTAAGGGCAGGTTTTTAAGAACCAAATGGTGGGGTGGGAAGGATAAAATACGCACGGCCTCAGAGCAGGGTGGCGCTCTGGCCTTTATTGCCTGGCGTGTGGCGCACGAAACCGCCATCACCCTGCATGGCGAGGACTATGTTTACCGTGACGATGGACAGAGGCTGGATGTTATCGCCGAATTTCTGGCTTTTATTGTTCATCTGGTTGACCGCATTGCCTGCGAACAGTTGCCCGAAGAAGTCCGTAATGAATTAATTAATGCTACCGGTTCGAGACTGGCCGGGCACATGGAAGATAATCGCCTGGATTGGGAGGGCCCCGGAGATCACCGTACGCTCTTTATTGATCTGTTAAATCGGCGATTCGATGAATATGCTGAAGAGAGTTTCAGTTCCCGGACCGGTCCCGGGTACGGCATGTATCGGCATGCCGGTCATTGTGTCCGGCGGCATCTGTATGTGGAGGATGCACACGATAACCACTGGGTCATCGATCAAGTGATGGACGTTGAAGGGCCTGAAATATACGGCAAAATCCATAAGGCCATGCAGGGACTGCTGGAAACCGGTTCCATTGACCTGACGCCACCCGCAGAGCTTCAGGATGATGTTCACATCCCAAAGCCAGGGCAGGGGGTGTTCGGTGAGTAAATCTGGTTCATCTGTTGATTCCCAAAGCACTAAGCCGGTACAGTCAGGTAAATGTTGTATCATTTTGTAGATCACCAGCAATGGTGAGTACTAACAATAACCTGGGTTGACCTCTCTCCATGTCAATCATAGTCCTCACCAGGTGCCTGTATGTATAATATCCCTTGTCCTGAATGTCTGACTAATAGAAGATGACTGACCATGAACTGAAAGAGCTGGTAGCGAGTCTGGCATTGGCTCAACGCAAGACTGATGAGCAACTGGCTAAAACGGATGCACAACTGGCTAAAACGGATGCACAACTGGCCAAGACAGATGCACAACTGGCCAAAACCGGTGCCCGGCTGGACAAGCTGGCCACCATGTACGGCGGTGTCGCTAATAATCAGGGCGCAGTTGCCGAGGCATTTTACTTCAATTCGCTCGGGCATAACCCGGTGTTGCGCGGCATCCATTTTGACTTTGTTTATAAAAACCTCGCCGGTAACCGACAGGGCATTCAGGATGAGTACGATATCGTGCTATTGAATGGTCAGGATGTGTTTATTATCGAAGTCAAATACAAGGCGCATCCCAATGACCTGAAAACCCTGATTGACAAAAAGGCGGCTCATTTCAAGCTCTTGTTTCCATTGTACAAGGACCACCAGATGCATCTGGGGCTGGCTGCTTTTTATCTGGATGATGAAACCATACAGTCCGCACTCGACCAGGGCGTGACTGTGCTGCAACGCAAGGGCGACTTGATTGAGACCACGCCGGCAACGCCATTTCATTGAATATGGTGAAAATAATTCAGGGATGGTCAGGCTTGCAGCCGATGGTTTTTGGTTGCATGGAAGCTGCTCCCTCAGTCCCCTGTGGATATGGCAGTCAGACCGACAGCAAGGTCTTTTTGCACTTATAGGCCTCTGGAATGTACTACCGTCCGGTTATCAGGCCGGTCTGAATTATTTGATATAGTTTGTATAGTTACCCATGTTTTTTGCGGCACCATCTTCCTTGCCGGCAGACCATGCTTCGGTGGTGCGCTGTTCTTCACGGTCCGGCATGTCAAGATAGCCCATTTGCCATCCCTGTATGTATTCGTCGTCAACGCCGGCTTTTTCCATTTTGGTTGTGAAGTCGTAATAGGTTTTATCCATTTCTGTTACCTCTGTTTACTATGATGCCAATATGCCCTGTATCGCACTTTGAGTGTGTTATCGGATTGTTAAGGAAACTTTGTCAAGTTAGAGTTTTCTTAAAATATCCTTGGATACAGAACATGTGTGTAGTGCCGAATTGCTTTGCCATAACCAGCATACTGTGTCAATGTGCTGGTGCTGTAGTCAAGTTCAGCCCGATACGCGAATTGTCACATGTTCGCCCGGGAGCAACAACTCACCATATCGGGTAGTGTCCGATATATACAAAGGGATAGAAAACAGGCATGACAATATCTGGATTAAGATGGGCGATATCGGCCATGGTTGGCTATCTGCTTGTTGTGCTTTCGGTACAGGCTGATCCGATTCGGCTTCCGGATCTGGGCGATCCGGCCGATAGCACGCTTTCTATCACCAGAGAAAAAGAACTTGGTTCGGAGGTGATGCGGCAGGTGCGAAGACAGCAGACCATCGTTGATGATCTGATTGTGAAAGAGTATATGAGCGATCTCGGCTACAGATTGCTGGAACATGCCGATGCGGCATTACATGACTTTCAGCTTTTTGTGGTTGATGATAACGCCGTTAATGCTTTCGCCCTGCCAGGCGGATATCTTGTCTTTAATAGCGGCCTGATTCTGACCACGGAAAATGAAAGTGAACTGGCTGCTGTAGTGGCGCACGAAATATCTCATGTCACACAGCGGCATCTGGCTCGGTCATTTTCTCACAATAGTAAGATGTCTGCCCCTTTGTTGGCAACCATGATTGCCGGGGTTTTCATTGGTGGTGAAGTTGGGGAGGCAGCCGTTGTCGCGGCTGGTGCTGGTTCTGCGCAATCCCGTATTAATTTTACACGCAAGCATGAGCATGAGGCCGACAGGGTGGGTATCGATTTGCTGGCGCGTTCCGGTTTCGTTGCAGACGGCATGGCGACGCTGTTTGAGAAAATGCAGCGCCAGTCGCGCCTGCGTGGCGGTGCTCCGCTGGAATATCTGAGTACCCACCCGGTTTACGAGACAAGGATTGCTGAAGCTCGTGCCCGGGCAGAAAAGTATTCCGCTGTTACGCCGACCGATTCAGAAGTGTATCGTCTGGTTCGAGCCAGATTGCGTGTGCTCACAAATGAGACGCCCCATCAGCTGGCTGCCGATATAGAGAGTGTGCTTGATGCGGAGCAGACAAGTGATGAGCTGATGGATCGCTATGCTTTGGCTATGGCTTTGCTGGAAGGCAGTCAGTTTCGAAAAGCGGCCCTTCAGCTTGATATTGCAGTTCAACGATTTGGTTCCAGTAAGTATCTGGAACTGTTAAAGGCAGATATTCAGCTTAGACAGGGGCAGGACGAGCAGGCATTGCAAATCATGCAGGCGCTGCGCAATCGCTACCCGGCGGATCATATTGTGACGCTGGAGTATGCGCGTATGTTGATCGATGCCGGCAGGGCGGCATCTGCGCAGGATATGCTTGAAGAATATGTCATATTCCGACCGGGTGATCCTGACATATATAAGCTGTTGGCGCGTGCCACCAAGGTTGTCGGAGATAATGCTCAATCACATGCCTACATGGCCGAGTATTTCCTTGCCAGCGATGAGGCAGACAAGGCGATTTCGCACATTGAAACGGCCCTTGGTAACCCGATAGACGACTACCATGAAGAGTCGGGGTTGCGGGCACGACTAAGGGAGCTGAAAGGTCAACAGCAGGGTGACCCGGGAGGAGAAATCGAATAAATAGATTGTCCTGACTGTTTGACTTTGTGTTGACGATGGAACGCTGCATCAGCATTCAGGAATTTTATATCAATATAAAAAAACGGTGCTCTGGTTGTTTGAATTTTTTTTGACATGGTGTACAGTTTATCAGGAACAAGCAGATTATCAGGACACTTGGTGGAGAATGCATAACAAAAGCCGGATAGGGTAATTCCATATTCCGGCAGCTTCACCCGGTTGCCAAGCTTCTGATAAGCTGCCTATTAAAGTGGCGAAGGGAATGGCCCGGAGCTGTATTTTCACAGGAGGATTGAGAAGTATGAAATTGAAAGGCAAACTACCCGTTATGATGCTTGTTGTTATGGCGGCGGTCTCAGGCATTAGTATGCCTTTGGCATCGGCAAATGAAGAACTGATAGCCAAAGGGAAAGAGATTTCCTTTGATCGTAAGAAAGGAAATTGTCTTACATGCCACCAGATTGCCGGTGGTACATTAATGGGCAATATTGGTCCGCCTCTTATTGCCATGAAAGCGCGTTTCCCGGACAAAGCGAAGTTGCGTGCCGACATCTGGGATATGACAAAGCGTAACCCGCATACCATGATGCCTCCTTTTGGCAAGTATGGGGTGCTCACTGATAGTGAAATCGATGCGGTTACCGAATTTGTTCACAGTTTATAACAAGGAGAGGGCAATACGATGAAAAAAGTTATTTTGATAGTACTGGCTGCAGGCCTTTCGCTTGGTGTAGGGCCGGCTTTTGCCACTACACAGGCAGAGGACATCGCGGCGCTCAAGGCTTACTTTGCCGAGAGATGGCCGAATATTAAAGACGAGGATATGGTTAATGGCGCATATTCATTGAGCGAAGATAAGCGTATCAACTGGGAGTCCATGCGGGATTTCCCTCCATACGAAGATCATCTGGCCATTGGTGAGGAAATCTGGAATACGCCGTTCAAGAATGGCAATACCTGGGCCTCCTGCTTTGGTGATGATCCTTCCACTATCCGTAATCGTTTCCCTCACTGGAATGCTCGTGACAAGAAAGTTGAGACTCTTGAGGGCAACATTATTCAGTGCCAGAAAGCCAACGGTGAGGAGCCATTCAAGGCCAAGAAAGGCAAGATTGCCTACTTCTCGGCCTGGCTGGCGAGTCAGGCTAATGGTCAGACAATCAACGTTGTTGTTCCCCAGGATGATCCCGATGCAGTTGCGGCTTATGAAGCAGGCCGTCAGTTCTTTTATGCCAAGCGGGGGCAGTTGAACCTGTCCTGTGCTGACTGCCATGTTTACCAATCGGGTTTGTATGCACGTGGTAATTTGCTTTCCCCGGCCCGTGGGCATACCACACACTTCCCGGTTTGGCGCGGCAAGTGGGCTCGGTCTGGAGGAGATGGTTTTGGAACATTGCACCGTCGTTATGGTGGTTGTAATTCGCAGGTTCGGGCCAAGTCATTCAAGGCACATGGTGAAGAGTATTCCAATTTGGAGTACTTCCACGCATCCATGTCCAATGGTTTGACCATTGAAGCACCGGATTACCGTGAATAATCAGGAGGATATGTAATGAAACAATTTTCAGGCATTGTACTTGTTGCCGTACTTTCCATTGGCTTTTCTTCATTCGCTCTGGCAGATGAGGCGGCCTATAAAAAGCTTCATGCCGAGGCAGTTGCTGCTAATGACAAGGCTCTGGCAGCAGGTGGTGAGTGGCGTGACGCACGTGGTAAAAAGTCCAAATTTATCAAGTGTGGCGATAAGAAGATGAGCATTCTCCATGCTGCGGAATGTTATGCCGCCAAGGGTGATTACGATAACGCCATCAAATATGCTGAAATGGCTAAAGATCAGGGTGAGCAAGGTTATCGGCAGGCCATGAATCAAAAGAACGCCGGCCCTCGCCATTGATTGTTACCCTGAGTACCTCTCCTTTGGTACTTGATTTAAGCCCCGTACCCTCCCGATGTGGTACGGGGCTTTTTTTATATCTGCCGGCTTGATTGGCATGGAATGCGGTCATAAAGCCTACAGAGAAATCAGCAGGGGCAGCTTTATTTTTGAAGTGCCCGGGGCGCTTTCGTCAGAGTTTTGTGATGAAGTTGTCCGGCGCTTTGAAGACTCACCGGATCAGCATATTGCGGGGCGTATCGGGCAGCAGGCAGATACTGATGACAGTATAAAAAAAACCACTGATATTCCTGTCAGTGGAAGCTCACACTGGCAGGATGTGGACAAACAGTTGTTTGCGTCTCTGGGTCGAACCTTGCGGGAGTTTCGTGAAGACTATCCCTTTTTCTGCAACCCCTTTAAGGATACCGGTTACCATCTACAGCGTTACCTGCCCGGCGAGTATTATCACTGGCATATTGATGGAGGCAGCCATGACTTCAGTTATCGGCAGTTAGTGGCGTTATGGTATCTGAATGATGTGGGAGGCTGTGGTGGAGAAACAGAATTTCTCCATCAGAAGATCAAGGTCAGGCCAGAACGAGGAAAGCTATTGATATTTCCCCCGTTCTGGACACATGAACACAGAGCAGTTGAGCTGCAAAAAGGAAAAAAGTATATCGCAACGACCTGGCTGTCTTTCGCCTGAAGGAGTGTATATGTTGATGATAATACCCGACTTACTTGATTCCATGGTACTGGAGGAGATCAGAACACTGTTAGAGGGCGCTGACTTTG
Source organism: Gammaproteobacteria bacterium (assembly GCA_022825085.1). Classification (GTDB taxonomy): domain Bacteria; phylum Pseudomonadota; class Gammaproteobacteria; order JAJDYQ01; family JAJDYQ01; genus JAJDYQ01. Next base: position 2,727 of record JAJDYQ010000067.1, on the reverse strand, counting down.
TTGGCGGCAAGCTATCTGCCGGACGTGATGCGCAGCGGGTTAAGCGCAACGAGGAAATGAGGGCGGACCAAAAGCTGACGGTGCGACTGAATCAGCTTGTTCTGAGGACGCTTTATGAGCACCCGACATTTCAGGCGGCTGCCATGCCGTTGAAATTATCGTCCGCATTTTTTGTGCGCTATGATGTGGGTATGTCCTATGGCTTACATATCGATGATGCTATTATGGGGGCACAGGGTGAGCAGTACCGTGCTGATATTTCGGTGACAGTATTTCTGTCAGCACCGGAGTCCTATGAAGGTGGTGAGTTGATCATTGAATCCGGATACGGCGAGCAGAACGTTAAACTGCCTGCGGGACATGCGGTTCTCTACCCGTCAGGGAACCTGCATCGAGTGACCGAAGTGACGGCAGGGGAGCGTCTGGTGGCAGTAACCTGGGCGCAGAGTATGATCCGCGACCCACAGCATCGGGCTACTCTATACGATCTGTACATGGTCAAGGAAACACTACTGGGTATTAGTCCCGATGCCGAAGCAACTGCATGCGCCAATCGAGCTTATATCAGCCTCTATCGTCAATGGGCAGAACTGTAGTCTATTATTACCTGTCTGTGTCTTTGAAAGATGAAGAACCTGATGAAACAAAAAGTAAACAAAACAGATGAAGAATGGCGCGAACAATTAACCGGCGAGCAGTATCAAGTCTGTCGGCAAAAAGGTACGGAACGTCCCTTCACCGGCAAGTACTGGGATAATCACGAGGTGGGCACCTACAAATGTGTATGCTGTGGTGAATCTTTATTCAGCTCACAGGCCAAGTTTGATTCAGGTACCGGCTGGCCAAGCTACTACCAGCCTGTGAACAGCGAAGCGATAGTTGAGTATTCTGATCGAAGCCTGTTTATGGTGCGCACCGAAGTCGTATGTGCTGCATGCGACTCTCATCTGGGGCATGTTTTTCCTGATGGGCCGCAACCGACAGGACTGCGCTACTGTATAAACTCGATATCGCTGATTTTTGAAAAAGAATAGCTCCCTTATATATGGCTATAGTGTTTATAGCTTACATCATTTCTTTAGTATCGTTTGCATATTGCCTGAGTAAATCGAGAATGCTGCCGGCAAAAGGGGCACCCTGTATCGCGCCGGCCTCATCCTTTAGGAGAGCCTCTGCCTGATTTTTCAACTCAATAATATGTTCGGGGTCGAAAAGCTCCAGAATGGTGCGGGCATTGTCCACATCTTCGCCCAGTATAACGGCAGCGAGTTCGCAGGCTTTAATAGGTGAGTCTGATCTGAGCAGATGAGAGATTAGTGGCAGCTTCAACAACTCATAATGCTGTGTACGAGCCAGTTCTTCCTGGTTGAGTTGGTCATGTGCCGCCGGGTCTTTATCTGCGCCTTTCCGCACCGCCGCCATGATCACTTCCATCAATCGGGTTAATCCCTTTTTGTAGGGAGTGGGATCACCCGCTAGTCCTGCGCACTGTTCATACAGTCTATCGATATCTTCTTTCAGATTGAGAATAACGTCGCTTTCGCTATTGGGTTGCAGTTTCATGGCTCTGTCCATCAGGTCAGCGAAGTCCTGCTTGAATCGCTCTAATTCAGCCAGATCTTCCTGATGGGCAGAGTTGATCATGTCCTGAGTGATTGTTTCATCTGAACCCAGAAGATGATTCCGGTAACGGCGCCTCAAGTGGCTTTCCTGACAGCCCGGATACCTGTAAAAAAGTAAAGTCATGGCTGAAGAGTCTATTGCTTGTTATATGATATTATGAATGTATTTTTTAATATTATACATTATTACCTGTTGCCATTATGGCTTGACCGTTGACCTGATATTCCAGGTATTCCATATTACCTGCCGCCATGACGATGACCCCCTGATGTCGATCCACACCGCTGGCGGTGTATTCAAAATGATAAAAGCGCAGCAAGCCAATATGTCCTGATGCCATTCGCGTCGGCCATACTTTATACAGGCATATTGATTCATCCAGTAACTGTAATCCAGCATCCTGTAACGCCCTGATAACATATTCAATTGCAGATTCCCTGACTTTGGTATTACCATACCATACCCCTAGAATAATACCTAGCAGGAATAACAGCAGAAAGCCATTCATATGATCACCTGAATCCTTACCCTGTCAGACGCTTTTCCGCTTCCTGATATTTCAACAGGGTATGCTCGATGATATCTGCTGGCAACTCAGGTCCTGGGGAGGTTTTATGCCAGTCCAGAGTTTCGAGATAGTCACGTACAAACTGTTTATCAAAGCTGGGAGGACTGATGCCTGGCTGCCAGGTATCAGCCTGCCAGAATCTGGAGGAATCGGGTGTTAATACTTCATCAATCAAGACAAGCTCACTTCTTTCATTCAGGCCAAACTCGAATTTGGTATCGGCGATGATAATGCCTCTTTCCAGTGCATATTTAGCCGCTGTACTATACATCTTCAGGCTTACCTTACGCACCTGCTCTGCGAGATTTCTGCCAAGCAATTCCACCGTACTGTCGAAAGAGATGGCAGCATCACGCTGACCGGCACCAGCTTTAGTCGAAGGCGTATAAACCGGTGTGGGCAGCCGGTCTGCCAGTTGCAGACCGGCAGGTAATGTAATGCCACTGACTGCCCCTGTCTGTTGATAGTCTTTCCAGCCGGACCCGGCCAGATATCCTCTGACGACGGCTTCTATTGGCAGGGGTTTCAGTTTTTTG
>JAJDYQ010000001.1 GCA_022825085.1 Gammaproteobacteria bacterium | reverse complement strand
CTGGAAAATGGATAGCTCAAAATATGAGCTTCATCATTCGGTTATTTATTGTGGCTGGTCTTTCCTGCGTCAGATAAGCCATGTCACCCAGACGTGACGTAGTGCGTAAGGGTAATAAAGATAAATTCAAAATATTCGGGTTACTTTCTTGGAGTATATTCTCATGGAGGACGGGACCAATCATTGCAAATTGGGAAGTGCATCGCCCCGTTGGCACATCATTAGATTGCATGGTTGCAGTAGCATGGTTTCAGGAAAAACAGGGTAATACTCTAAAGTTTAAGCGGCCATCCAATGCAATATGGTGCCATTTCGAGAATGGTACTCTGTTCAATTCGAAGAGCAAATCAGAGCAAGAATCCGAAGTCCATCGGGAGGTCACAGTAAATAACCTGCTGGCTCATATTGGGCGTCATTTCATTTCCTCCGATTATGGGCATAAGGTTCTGAGTAGATTGTCCATTAAGGAAGACCTCCAAAGGTCTGCGAATGAATGGTTTGAAAGCCATATCAAGGGAGATTGGGTGGCCGTCCATTATCGTGGTGCGGATATAAGGGCAGGCAGTAAAACAATATATAAACACAGGTACAGAATAGAGCTCAAGCCGTATGTCACCTATCTGAAAGAAGTGCTGGACAGTCAATGCAGCATTTTTGCATGTTCGGATCAGGCCCAATTCGTTGATGAGATGAAAGCGGCATTTCCAGAGAGAGTGTTTGCACGAGATATAAAGCGTTCTTATGATGACGAGCCTCTTCATTTGCACAATATTCCATTTACAGAGCACGATAATTGTGAACAGGAGAGAGATGCTTTGATAGATGTTTTAGTATTGGCAAAGGCCGGGTTAATTTATACAACCGGTTCAGGGTTTGTAGATGTGGTCAGGTATTTCAATCCAGAGACTAAAATTGTATCACTGGACGGAAGAACAATAGGGAGAGGGAAAAACAATATGCCTATTCCTGAGCCGGATTTATTCAAAAGATTATCCTTGCCTTGGGAACATTGATGAAATATCCCAGGTCAGGGACTATTAAAAGCCATGCATGCCTTCGCTCGTCCTGGATATAAGCGGATAGCCTGTATTGTGATAGACCCTAGAGGAGTCGTGGCCTCTTGATGATATTATCAGATCAAGGCTTGGCAGAAATGTATATCACAGTATTGCCGGGGGAGGTGGAATGTCGTAGGATTTATCCGGATATGAAAGTTGTTAATCGCAGTGCTCTGGTACCCTATAGTGCCCGGCAGATGTATGAGCTGGTCAGAGATATTGAGTCTTATCCGGATTTTTTGCCCTGGTGCAGTAGTGCCTGTATTTTGGAGTCTTTTCCTGGCGGGATTTGTGGTCAGTTGGTTATCAGCAAGGGTGGTTTGAGGCAGTCATTTTCTACCCGCAATACATTGACGAAAAATCGTGAGATTACCATTGTGCTGGAAGATGGGCCGTTCAGTATGCTGCAAGGCGTCTGGCGGTTTGAACCCATCAGTGGTACGGGCAGCAAGGTGTCGTTGCATTTGCAATTTGATTTTTCCGGTACACTGGCACGTATGACGATTGCCCCGGTTTTTGGAAGTATCGCAGACAGGATGGTTGATGCTTTTGTAGAGCGGGCAGCCATCATGTATCAATAATCCGGTGATTTGTCATGCCTGAAAGATTTAATGTCGAAGTGGCCTATGCAGAACCTGAAAAACAGTTGATTAAGTCCCTGGAGGTCGGAGCCGGAACCACGGCGATGGAGGCAGTTCGTCAGTCCGGTATTTTTGAGGAGTTTGTTGGCCTTCGGGATGCTGATGAGCTGGAGTTGGGTATATTCGGCAAGCAGTGCCAACCGGGAGAGGTGCTGCGGGCCGGAGACCGTGTTGAGATATACAGGCCGTTGCTGGTTGATCCAAAAGAGGCCAGAAAGCTAAAAGCCGAAGCGGCGGAGAGACGCCAGAAAAGTCAGAGATGAGGTTCGGCTATCACTGATTTTCCGTGGAGTCCTGCTCATCCCGATTGGCGATAGGCTCCTGACCATTTTTTTCGATAGTGGATTCCTCACCATCCTGGCGGGTAATGAGGGGGGCATTGCGCTTTTTTGGTGCTCTGGTCAACAGGTCATCGAGAAAGCCACTATCATCCAGTTCGCGGGGTGCATCGGCCGGTATGATAATCGTCCGCTCGCGATTCTCTTTTCGTGTTATCTCGGCAGCTTCCTGATCCTGGGGCAGCAGGTCACCTTCTATCCCGAACAGCAGGCTGTCCTTAAAATGCAGCACCAGAAGTTGTTGTTGTACTTCCGTATCGCCGGCACGGCTTGCCGGTTTGAACATGTACAGGTAATCCCAGCGGTCATCGTGGAAGATGTCCTGTATTGAGGGTGTGCCGAGGATGTAGCGTACCTGTTGCCCGGTCATGCCAAGTTTGAGTTCATTGACCATCTGTTGGGTAATCAGGTTGCCCTGTTGCACCTCAATCCGGTAGATGCCAGGCAGCTCTTCCCAGTTAATGAGCTGAATACCCAGCAGTGGGGCATCGGGTGCTGTGCTGCAACCTGCAGTAGCGATAAGGCTTGAAATCAGGGTAAGTTTAATGAGAGACTTTCTCTTCATGGAAACATCGGCCGGTCAAAACTGCGTATATCATAGCATGATGAATGCGTATAAGCACACTAAGAATTTATGCTGATATGCGTTAGCTGCTGTTGCCGGGGTAAAGGTTGGATATGGAATCAAGTGATCTGAAGAAAGCAGGGCTGAAAGTAACTTTGCCTCGCATGAAGGTGCTCGAAATACTGGAGTGCAGCGAGCAGCATCATATGAGTGCGGAGGAGGTTTATCGTGCGTTACACGACTCCGGCAATAGTGTTGGATTGGCTACGGTTTACCGGGTTTTGACCCAGTTTGAGTCAGCAGGTCTGGTTTCCCGGCTTAATTTTGAAGGGGGACAATCCGTATTTGAACTGGAATCCGGACACCATCATGATCACATGGTTTGTGTCAAATGTGGACGTGTTGAAGAATTTGTCAATGAGACTATAGAGGAATGTCAGCATGATGTGGCAAGTCATGCCGGCAATAAGCTGGTTGACCATAGTCTGGTGCTTTATGTCGAATGTGCTCGATGTCGTCAGGATGGCTGAATGCAGGGCATCAGTCATCGGCATTGATTTTGTAAAGGAATAAAAAATTGCATTTCCCGCACTCTGGTAGTTTCAGGGCAGGCTTTATTTAGAGCTTTCCTAACAACTCCTGCGCATGGGCCAGACTCTGTTCGGTGATTTCTATGCCGCCCAACATCCGGGCGATTTCCTGTGTTCGGGTTTCGGAGTCAAGGCCGATTACCCTCGATTCGGTGCTGTTCTTTGTGCTGGTTTTGACGATACGAAAATGTTGATGTCCCTGTGCGGCCACCTGTGGCAGGTGGGTGACGCACAGCACCTGATGGCTATGAGCCAGACTTCTCAATTCCCTGCCGACTATTTCTGCGACAGCACCGCCGATACCGCTGTCGATTTCATCAAAAATCATCGTCGGGGCTTCATTTTGGGTGGCGCATATCACGGTGATCGCCAGACTGATACGGGAAAGCTCGCCTCCAGAGGCAACCTTGTGCAGTGGTTTTGGAGGCTGTCCCGGATTGGCGCTGACCATGTAATGGATGTTGTCACGGCCATGTCGGCTGATGGTGTGATTTTCTTCGTCAAGCGATACCTTAATTGTAAACTTCCCCCCCTGCATGCCCAGTTGCTGCATTTTATCGGTGACCTGACCGGAGAGGTTTGCGGCGGCAGCTAGTCTTTCCTGGTGTAGTTGTTGGGACAGCCGGGTGTATTTCGTCAGCAATGCGTCATGTTTTGTCTGAAGCTCGGAGAGACCGGCCCTCGATTTGTCGATGGCAGATAATTCTCGATTTTTCTGCGCATAGTATTCGGGAAGCTGCTGCATGGAGATGCCGTGCTTTCTGGACAGAGTATGGAGCCTGGAAATCAGCTGATCGAGCTCTTCAGCGCGTTGCGGGTCGGTTTCCAGACTGTCATGCATGTTCTGCATCTCATGTGTGGCCTCATCGGTTAGTGCCGTCATGTCATTTAGAATTTCGAGGATTGCAGTAACATGTCGGTTATTGTGGCCCCGGCTGCGGAGATCGGCCATCAGGTCGGTAATACGGTTGTGTAGAGAATCGGAATCATCCTCTTTAAGTCGCTGCACTGTTTCCCAGCTAAGTGATTTGAGGCTTTCGGCATTCAGGATGGTTTCATGCTCGGTCAGCAGCTCCTCGATATTGAGCTGGTCAATGCTCAACGCTTCCAGCTCATCAAGCTGATAACGTAACAGCTCAATCCGTGCTTTGTTTTCCTGTGCCTGATCAGTGAGATTGTTCAGTTCTTCTTCAGTTTTTTTCAGCTGTATGGCGGTCAGGCTGACTGCCTCAATCAGGTCCTGGTAGTTTCCCGCAGCATCGAGGAGTCTGCGCTGGTAGCCGGCTTTTGTCAGGCTTTGATGTTCGTGCTGTCCGTAAATTTCCACCAGACTCTCTCCCAGCGTCTTCAGTGTGGTTAAATTGACGGCAGAATTATTGATAAAGGCGGTTGAGCGGCCTTCAGCCGTGATGACCCGACGGATATGGCATTCTTTATCTGCATCAAGTTCATGTTCCTGAAGCCATTTTTGTGCCGGGCTGTTGGCATCGACTGTAAAGCTGGTATCGATGATGGCTCTGTCACTACCATGACGCACGACTCCTGTATCAGCCCGGTTTCCAAGAGTCAGGTTCAAGGCATCAATCAATATGGATTTGCCTGCACCCGTTTCACCCGTGAGTACCGTCATTCCCGGTTTTAATTCCACTTCGGTTTCACTGGAAATGGCGAAATTCTGCAGATGTATTCGCGTCAACATGGTTTGGGGCCGTTAATATGGGTGGAGGTCAGATGCTGTTCTGGGAGCCCCAGTGCAGTTTGGCGCGCAGGATATCGAAATAATCATAATTCACCGGATGTACCAGCCTGACTGGCTTGGCATGGCTTTTAACCTTGATATGAGTACCTTGTTCAAGGCGAATACGAGTTTGACCGTCCAGTGTGATCATTGAGTAGGTGACATCTTCGGTTTTTATGTGCAGTTCGATTTCACTGTCCGATTCGATGACCAGTGGTCGGTTACTCAACGTATGGGGGCAGATTGGTACCAGAGTGATCGCCCGTAATGATGGGTGAACAATGGGGCCGCCTGCGGACAAGGAATACGCTGTCGAACCGGTAGGTGTCGCAATAACCAGGCCGTCAGCACGATAAGCTGTAATGAAATTGCCGTTGACGCTGGCACCGAACTCAATCATTCGGGCCAGTTCCCACTTGTGCAGAACCACATCGTTTAATGCCAGCAGAGTCTGTGCAGACTGGCTGTGTCCCGTCAGTCTGGTTTCAAGTAGAAAGCGCTCTTCAATATCGATTCGACCGTTTAGAAACTCCTGAAGCCGTGGTTCGATTTCCCCTGGAGAGACATCTGCCAGAAATCCAAGCCTGCCAAGATTGACGCCTAAAACAGGTGTTCCGTAGGGCGCGAGCTTGCGGGCGGCGTGCAGCAGCGTACCGTCTCCACCAATGACAATAGCCAGATCGCAATCTTTGCCTATCTCTTCGAATGATCTGGCCGGCAGACTGGAATTCCGGGCCTGGTGGTTTGTGTGATGGATGCAGCAGTTTAGTTGATGGTCATGCAGGACGCGGGCAACAGCATCCAGGGCAGGAGTAACCGACTGGTCATTTGGTTTCAGGATGATGCCGATATTTTTGAAGTTGTTCTGCATAAGTTCCTGATGCCGATACAGGTTAAAGGCAATCTTGACAGTTTTTTGTGGTGGTTGTAGTTTGTGAGCTTACCAAGCTGACTTATGAAAACCAATACTTGATGACAATTGATAAGGATGCCGCCCCCCGGCTGGATAAGCGATCCCGGCATTTCCTCAAAATTTTGATTGAGTCGTACCTGAGTGAGGGGCAGCCCGTCGGATCTCGCGCCTTGTCCCGTGATTCGGATTTAAGTCTGAGTCCGGCAACGGTGCGTAATGTGATGGCTGATCTGGAGGAACGTGGCTTTATTCGGTCGCCACATACTTCATCGGGGCGCGTGCCCACCATTCAGGGCTATCGCTTTTTTGTAGATAGCCTGCTGGCTGTAAAGCCACCGGACGAAATAGAGATCAATAATCTGCGCGATGAGCTGCTGTTGCCGGATTTCGGTAGCAAGGCACTGATAGAAAAGGCCTCTTTCGTGCTGACAGGTGTCACCAGTCTGGCGAGTATTGTCTCGATCCCGAAACCGGATAAGTCAGGATTAAAGCACATTGAATTTATCCCCCTTAACCAGCGGCGGGTGCTGGTGGTCATGGTGATTGGTAACGATGAAGTGCAGAATCGTATTATCCATGTTGACCGGGAATTTACTCAGTCGGATTTTACCGAGTTTGCGAACTATCTGAATAGTCGTCTCGATGGACAGCAGGAGTTCCCGACTATACGCGACGAAATTATTCAGGAAATGAAGGCAGCTCGCGAACATGTCAACAGCGTGATGATTAATGCTATTCGAATGGCCGAGCAGGCCATGCAGGACGATACCCCGGGGGATTATGTGTTGACGGGTGAAACCAAGCTGATGGACTTTGCTGATGCGGTCAATCTCGACAAATTAAAGCATCTTTTTGAGGCGTTTCATCAGAAGCAGGAAATACTTAAGCTGCTTGACCGTTGTGCTGAAGCCGATGGCATTCAGATTTTTATCGGTAACGAGTCGGGCTATGATGTCCTCGAAGAGTGGAGTGTAGTGACTGCGCCGTATTCAATAGATGGCAATCACGTCGGTGTGCTTGGAGTCATAGGTCCTACCCGTATGGCATATGATCGTGTTATCCCGATTGTGGATATTACGGCGCGTCTGCTCGGATTGGCGTTGAAAGCCGACTGAAGTCAATTCTCCCTGTGTCCTGTTTTTTCTCTTGCTGCGGTTGCGTATAATGCGCCACCGTTTTCAAGTCGTTATGAGGTAATGATTCAAGCTATGTCAAATGAGCGCAATACAGGAGAAAATATGCACGAAGCATCGGTGATTAACGATGAACCAGAAGGTGTTGTACAGCATGAGACAATCGGTGAGGAGGCACAACAGGATGCGGTACCGACCGAAGCCCCACAAGCAAACATGGAGTCACTTCAAGAGGCACTCGAAGAAGCCAATCGGCAGGCATCGGATAACTGGGACAGGTTTATGCGGGCGCAGGCTGAACTGGACAATGTGCAAAAACGCAACAAGCGTGATCTGGAAAATGTGCGCAAATTCGCGCTGGAAAAATTCGTCATCGAGTTGCTGGCAGTGCGTGACAGTCTGGAGATGGGGCTGGTTCATACAAAGGACGAAGATATTGACCCGGACAAGCTCAGGGAAGGCAGTGAGCTGACCCTGCGTATGCTGATGCAGGTGATGGAAAAGTTTAGTGTTGATGAGATAGACCCTGCCGGCGAGGCATTTGATCCGAAAGTGCACGAGGCGGTCGCGATGGTGCCTTCTGCCGAGGTTGAACCAAACAGCGTTCTGGAAGTTCATCAGAAAGGTTATCTTCTCAATGATCGTTTAATCAGGCCGGCACGTGTGGTTGTGGCAAAATCGCCGGATCAATAATTTTCATTGCATAACTTGAAATAAAGTGTGCCAGACCCAAGTTTGCCGGATAACCCCGTTACCAATAGAGACTTAATTTCAGGAGATTTAATTCATGGGAAAAATCATCGGAATCGACCTTGGAACCACCAATTCCTGTGTAGCCGTGCTAGAGGGAGGTGAGCCCAGGGTCATCGAGAATGCGGAGGGTGAGCGTACCACGCCCTCGATCGTCGCTTATGCGGATGATAACGAGCTTCTGGTCGGTCAGCCGGCCAAGCGTCAGGCGGTAACCAATCCGAAAAATACGCTCTATGCGATCAAACGTTTGATTGGACGTCGCTTTGAGGAAGGTGAGGTGCAAAAGGATATTGACCTTGTGCCTTATACCATCATCAAGGCCGACAACGGTGATGCCTGGGTCGAGGTAAATGGTGACAAAATGGCACCGCCTGAAATATCGGCCCGGGTTCTTATCAAGATGAAAAAGACAGCCGAAGACTATCTGGGTGAACCGGTTACGGAGGCCGTGGTAACGGTACCTGCTTACTTTAATGACTCCCAGCGTCAGGCGACCAAAGACGCTGGTAAAATTGCCGGCCTTGAGGTAAAGCGTATTATCAACGAACCCACCGCAGCCGCGCTTGCCTACGGTATGGATAAAAAACATGGCGATAAGACTGTCGCAGTATATGACCTTGGTGGTGGTACGTTTGATGTATCCATTATCGAAATAGCCGAAGTTGATGGTGAACATCAGTTTGAAGTGTTGGCAACCAATGGTGATACTTTTCTCGGCGGTGAGGACTTTGATAGCCGTCTGATGGATTATCTGGTTGGAGAATTCAAGAAGGAGCAGGGTGTTGATCTGGCTAATGATCCTTTGGCATTGCAGCGACTTAAGGAAGCAGCCGAAAAAGCCAAGATTGAACTGTCATCGGCGCAGCAAACCGAATTGAATCTGCCTTATATTACTGCCGATGCCTCAGGTCCGAAGCACATGAACCTGAAGATTACACGTGCCAAGCTGGAGTCGCTCGTTGAGGAACTCATCACACGCAGTATTGAGCCTTGTAAGACGGCACTTAATGACGCCGGGTTGTCAGCTTCGGAGATTGATGACGTGATCCTTGTCGGCGGACAAACCCGTATGCCGAAGGTGCAGGATGCGGTTAAAAACTTCTTTGGCAAAGAACCACGTAAAGATGTAAACCCGGATGAGGCTGTTGCGATGGGAGCGGCAATCCAGGGGGGGGTGCTGGGTGGTGATGTCAAAGATGTCTTGCTGCTGGATGTGACACCTCTGAGCCTGGGAATCGAAACCATGGGCGGGGTGATGACCCGGCTGATTGATAAAAACACAACCATTCCAACCAAGGCGCAGCAGGTATTTTCAACGGCGGAGGATAACCAGACTGCCGTAACCGTGCATGTCCTGCAGGGCGAGCGTGAAATGGCTGCAGGAAATAAATCTCTGGGCCGTTTTGATTTAAGTGATATACCGCCCGCACCTCGTGGTGTTCCACAGGTTGAGGTGACATTTGATATTGATGCGAACGGTATTCTGAATGTTTCCGCTAAGGATAAGGCCACAGGTAAGCAGCAATCTATCGTGATAAAGGCATCTTCCGGGTTGAGTGACGAGGAAGTTGATTCCATGGTCAGAGATGCCGAGTCACATGCCGAAGAAGACCGTAAGGTGCGTGAGCTTGTCGATACCCGTAACGCAGCTGACAGCATGATCCATGCAACCAGAAAATCCATGGATGAATTGGGCGACAAGATCGATGCCGGAGAAAAGGACGGCCTGGAAAAAGCAATCGCTGATCTTGAGGAGGCTATGAAAGGGGATAACAAGGATACTATCGAATCGAAAACGGCGGTATTAACTGAATTATCCGGCAAGCTGGCTGAGAAACTGTACAGCCAGTCAGGCGGTTCTGAAGATGCTGCTGGAGCAAAGGGCACCAGTACCAGCTCAGCGGGTGGCGACGATGCAGTTGATGCGGAATTTGAAGAAATTGATGAAGATAAGAAGGCTGGTTGAGTCAGAGCTTGAAATTATCTATCGTTGGTAGAAACCAGCTGCCGATGATTGCTTTTTTGTTGTAATGCAAAGCCTTAAAGCTTTGTATTATAAAAATAACCTTTGATGATTATCTCGCACAAATTAAAGCTAATTTATATTAAGCTCTATAAGGTTGCAGGTTCATCATTTGAGGTGGCTCTCTCCAAATACTGCGGAGAGAATGATATTGTTACATCAATTGACAAAGATGGAGACGCATTGCGAGATTCTCTGGGATACTTCCCTTCTTCCAGGCTGTCAAAACTGGCAGGTCATTTAGCTGCACCACGGATAAAACTTCTCGTATCGCCGGATATTTGGAATAATTACTTGAAAGTGGCTTCTGTTCGCAATCCTTACGATCAACATATTTCTGGATATTTTTTTCGTGAGCGTAAATTGAAAGATAACTTTTGTTATGACCCCGCGCGTTATTCTTTCTCATGGTATGTAAAACATAATTATTTGGTTGACTTTGACTATGACTCTGGTTTTATGAATAACATGAGGCGGCTTCATGATGGAGGAAAAATAGCTGCTGATTTTTTGATTAGATTTGAACATCTTGATGAAGATATAAAAAAGCTGGAGAAGAAAATAAATTGTTTGGGTTTGCTACAAACGTTTCAAGATTGCGGTGTAAAAAAGGGTATTCGTCCTGAAGAGGCATCACTCTATGAAATGTACTCTAAACATCCAAGGGAAAAGCTGATAATAGACTCTATGTATTATGAAAATATAAACAAGTATGAATTTATAGGGAAATATTGGCTAACCTATAAGGCTGAATTAGAGTCAGCTATCGGAAATAATGTTTGGACTTTAGGAGAGAAGTTGAAGTATGTCTATTCGCTTAGGTTTCTAAAATACGTCTGGTGGCTCATAAACAAATGTATGCGGGTACTTTTCATTCCTCAGAAAGCCAGGATCATACTAAAAGCCCAATATCTTCGTTTCTTTTTAAGGTGAGCTTTTGATGATTATCTCGCACAAATTAAAGCTAATTTATATTAAGCTCTATAAAGTTGCAGGTTCATCATTTGAGATCGCTCTTTCCAAATACTATGGAGAGCATGATATCGTACCAATGGGTAGTAATCACTCAAGTGCATTAAAGATAAAATCTCTCGTATCGCCCGATATTTGGAATGATTACCTGAAGGTGTGTTCCGTTCGCGATCCTTTATGATCAATATATCTCTGAGTATTTTTTTATTAAGGATTCTTTCAAGAAATTAGGCCGTCATTACTCTTGCATGGCTTATTCCTTCACATGTTTTATAAAGTATAAGTATATTATTGGTACGCTTATGAGTAACATGGAAGTGTTGCATATAAACGGGAAAGTGGTTAGTTATGTTCACAAAGCATGTGCAAAAGTAGTGTGGTTCTATACTATGACCATTTCAGGCAATGTTGGACTTTTGGGTTATATCATTTATTGAAGAGCAGCTAATGTCTAAACGTGATTACTATGAGGTACTCGGTATTGATCGAAGCATCAATGACCGAGACTTGAAAAAAGCCTACCGTCGTATGGCCCAGAAGTATCATCCGGATCGCAACTCTGATGATGCTGAGGCAGAGATGCGTTTCAAAGAAGCCAAGGAAGCCTATGAAATACTCAGTGATCCACAGAAACGTGCGGCATATGACCAGTTCGGACATGCTGGTGTTGAGTCATCAGCGGGTGGTGGCCCTGGGGGGGGCAGGGGGTTCGAGGATATTTTTGGTGATGTTGGCGATGTCTTCAGTGATATTTTTGGTGGTGGGCATGGCAGGCGTCATGGTGATGCTTATCGTGGTGCCGATCTGCGTTACTCAATGCAGTTATCTCTGGAGGAGGCTGTTGCAGGCATCAGTAAAAATATCAAGATTCCGACCAGAGTGAAATGTGGTGTATGTAATGGTTCCGGTGCTCGCAAGGGAACGATTCCAAAGGTTTGTGAAACCTGCCATGGGCACGGTCAGGTGCGTATGCAGCAGGGATTTTTCTCTGTTCAGCAAACATGTCCCACCTGCCGCGGTAAGGGTAGTGTGATTGCAGATCCTTGTCCATCCTGCCATGGCAGTGGCAAAGTTGATCAAACCAAGACACTGTCCGTGAAAATTCCTGCCGGGGTAGATACCGGTGATCGAATTCGATTGGCCGGCGAAGGTGAGGCCGGAGAGCAGGGTGGTCCACCGGGTGATTTATATGTCGAAGTTTCAGTAATACCGCATCCTATTTTTACCCGTCAGGGTAGTGACCTGTATTGTGAAGTACCCATCAGTTTTGCTGCGGCAGCCTTGGGTGGTGAACTCGAAGTGCCGACTCTGGTTGGAAGAGTTAATCTGAAAATTCCCCGAGAGACACAAAGCGGCAAATTATTTCGTGTCCGGGCAAAAGGAGTCAAGCCTGTCCGTGGCGGTCCGGTTGGAGATTTGCTGTGCCGTGTCCATATTGAGACACCTGTCAACCTGACGGCAAGGCAAAAAGAAATGCTCAAAGAGTTTGAATCTACTTTGAGCGAGGGTGGCAAGGGCCACAGCCCCAAAACACATTCCTGGCTTGACGGAGTCAAGGATTTTTTTGAGAGTTTTACCGACTGATTGGGGAATCAAATATGATAAAAATAGCGGTTGCCGGCGTTGCCGGACGTATGGGGCGCAACCTTGTTCTGGCCTGTCAGGAAAGTGATACAGCTCGACTGACGGTGGCCACGGAATGTGACGACAGCAGCTTTCTTGGAGTGGATGCCGGTGAGCTGGCGGGTATTGGTAAGAATGAGATCGTTATTGATTCCCGGCTTCAGCATCATATTGATGACTTTGATGTTTTGATCGATTTTACTGTACCGGAGGCCACCATGCGGTATCTCGATATATGCCGCGAGTTGGGCAGGCATATTGTCATAGGTACAACCGGATTTGCCGAAGCACAGCGCCGGCAGATTGTATCCGTTTCCAGTGATATTGGCATCGTGATGGCACCTAATATGAGCATTGGTGTTAATTTATGCTTCAAGCTTATTGATATTGCCGCCAGAATTATTGGAAAAAATGCTGACATAGAAATCATTGAGGCTCATCATCGCCATAAGAGTGATGCGCCCTCCGGCACTGCGCTTGGCATGGGGGAAGTCGTGGCCGACGCCCTGGGCAGGGATCTGAAGGAGTGTGCTGTTTATGGTCGTGAAGGACGTATCGGCAAGCGTGACAGAGGTACTATCGGCTTTGAGACGATCCGTGCCGGAGATATTGTAGGCGAGCATACCGTGATGTTCGCTGACATCGGTGAGCGTTTGGAGATAACCCACAGAGCTTCTAGCCGTATGACTTTTGCCAGAGGTGCGGTGCGTGCGGCGGGCTGGATCATGGACCGCCAATGCGGACTCTACGATATGCAGGATGTGCTCGGACTCCGGAACTGACAGCTACTGGGCATTCATCTGCATTTCGATTGTGCCGTTTATCATTATTTCCATTTTCTCCGTTCCAGCCTGAATGGGTGTTGCCGGTATTTTTTCGGCATCATTGGCTGCTGCCCTGACAGGGTGCATGGCTCTGGGGTTGGTATGGCTCGATGAGATGTTAATATCAATCAGGCGATACTTTTCCCTGTGCATACTGTGTGTGATTAAGCGCGCACGATGCTGGAAGTTTTTCAGAGCGGTTTCAATCAGGATGTTCTCCGCTTTGGTTCGCTCGGCATCAGAGACCCCGTATCGAATGTTCTGAATGCTTAAATGATTTTGCAGGCGACCGAGTAACTGGCTTAATTGAGCGGCGTTCGAACTCTTCAGTTGCAGGTTCTGGCGTGTCCTCCATCCGGTAATTTTGTCTTTACTGTAAACAGGCTGTGTACTGAAGCTGCCGGTCTGCGCCTTGATTTCTTTTTGCCGCTCCAGTATGGAAAGCGCCCTTTGCATGTGCTGCGATACTTCAGCCGCTGTTTTGTCGGCCTCTTCTCCTTCACTTATGGCGTACAGGGTAGCCTGCAGCTCATCCTGGGGCACCTTGATGCTCGAGCTTGCGTTTAAGGATACACGGTCATAATGTGTTTGTGTTTCATGGCTATGGGCATTTGAGTGAAAAACAGCAATGAACGCCAAAAGCAGGGTATAATGTCGCATGGTTACTCCCATTGATTGTCTGCGGTGATTATACTGAAGCTCGACAATCAAGTCTCGACAGATTATGGCCGGATGCATAAACTACCACTGTGACCCGTGCGGCATTTCTGTTGCTACCATGTGGAAATGATATGAACGGGGATAAACCCTTCCGGTTTTTCCTGTTTTATAGGTCTGGAACGGGCTTTTGGGGATAATTTCTTGAGAAAACCGGCACTGCTGGCACTTGCTGACGGAAGCCTCTTTCGTGGGGACAGCATAGGTATTGATGGCGAGGCCAGCGGTGAAGTCGTTTTCAACACCGCCATGACCGGTTATCAGGAAATAATGACTGACCCGTCTTATGCACGCCAAATGGTGACATTGACCTGTCCGCATATCGGCAATACTGGTGTTAATGCCAGTGACGAGGAGTCTTCCACGATTTATCCGACCGGACTGATTATCCGTGACTTGTCCTTTCGGCCAAGTAACTGGCGCCAGCGAAAGTCCCTGCCTGAATATCTGCTCGAAAACGGTATTGTCGCTATCGCCAATATTGATACCCGTCGCCTGACTCGTATTCTCAGAGATAAAGGTGCCCAGGGTGGGTGTATCATCGCAGGTGATCGGCCGGATCAGGCGCGGGCACTTAAAGTGGCACTTGAGTTTCCTGGGCTTTCCGGTATGGACCTTGCCAAAGAGGTGACCACCGACTCGCAGTACGAGTGGACCGAAAGTGTTTGTCAGCCTGATGGTCGCCAGCACTTTTTCTCTGAGACCCGGCCCTATCATGTTGTTGCGTATGACTTTGGTGTTAAGCGTAATATTTTGCGTATGCTGGTTCAGCGTGGTTGTCGGGTGACCGTCGTGCCCGCGACCACATCGGCGGAAAATGCGCTGGCCATCAAACCCGACGGTATTTTTTTATCCAATGGTCCGGGCGATCCGGAGCCTTGTGGCTATGCCATTACGGCTATTCGGGCGTTGCTTGAAAAAAACATCCCTGTCTTTGGTATCTGTCTGGGCCATCAACTGCTATCGCTCGCCAGTGGTGCCAGAACACTCAAGATGAAGTTCGGTCATCATGGTGCCAACCATCCGGTACAGGATCTGGATTCGGGGCAGGTTCTGATTACCAGTCAGAATCATGGTTTTGCTGTCGATGAAAACAGCCTGCCGGCCAACCTCAGAGTGACCCACAAATCATTATTTGATGGTTCGCTTCAGGGTGTGGAACGAGTGGACTATCCTGCTTTTGGTTTTCAGGGGCATCCGGAAGCCAGCCCGGGTCCGCATGATGTGTCACCACTGTTTGATCGTTTCATTTGCTCTATGGAGGCATATAGGCATGCCTAAACGCATGGATATTGAGTCTATCCTGCTGATAGGTGCCGGGCCTATCGTGATCGGTCAGGCATGTGAGTTTGATTATTCCGGCACCCAGGCCTGCAAGGCACTGAAGGAAGAGGGTTATCGTGTCATTCTGGTGAACTCGAATCCGGCCACTATTATGACGGACCCCGATATGGCCGATTCTACTTATATTGAACCAATCGAATGGCGCACGGTTGCGCAGATTATTGAGGTTGAAAAGCCGGATGCGCTATTACCCACTATGGGTGGCCAGACAGCGCTGAACTGTGCTCTGGATCTATATCGGGAAGGGGTAT
>JAJDYQ010000059.1 GCA_022825085.1 Gammaproteobacteria bacterium | reverse complement strand
CCACTACTAAAACACCGAATCCATAAGCCTGATTTTTTGCATCTTTTTTCTTCCATAGAGGAGTGTTGAATATCACATGAAGCCACGTGTCTGCGCCGTCCCAACCACGTACATTTTTTCCAGAGAATGGTCTTCGTCCATTGCCCTTATGAAGCCAGCCTCTCGCTCGTTCAACTGAACCCATATAGTGAGAAAGGCCAAGACGAACACTTCGACGATACTTCTGCATCCCGTTAATATGCCAGATAGCGAACTCATTACTGGGGTCAGAAATATCTTGTGAGCTGTAATAACTCTCCCAGGGGTAATAGTCAGTAAAACCACCCTTTCGTGTGCGACGCAGGGTACAGTCGCCCGCCTCTGAAAGAACTTGCTCAAAATTTGTTGTGAGTATGGGTGAATTATTCTGCTTAGCCCATTCAACAATGCGCTGATGGTGAGCGTAATACTTCCATGACGACATTAGATCACAGAATTGTTGTTGCAGTGGATTAGTGGACTTAGATTTAACCGACTTAAGATCGAGAACATCATAGTACTCAGTAAGTGAAACCCTGTTTGGAACCTCTCTAAGCGATGACGGTAAATTTTGCTCGGCAAGTTTCACTAAAAGATCATGCCAAGAGTTGGTTGCTGCGCCATATAAATTGACGCCATTACCAACCACTAAGGCAATATTTGAGCGATGTTTGCGAAGTATCGTCTTCATTTCTACTGCGGCTAACGCCTCGCGTAACCGGCTGCCAAAAGCCGCAAAGCGAAGCGGCGCAGCTTTTGGCAGTCCGAGTTGACGTGATTGTTATGTCTTTGGCTTGATTGCTTCAATGGTTGCTGAAACAACATAATCCTCTATCTTGCTCTCAGGCACCCAATTTCGGATAAATTCCCTGCTTTCATCTTTTGGCTTTATTGCGATTGCCTCAAATCCAGCATCTTTGAGCATTGTTTCAATCTCAGTGATTGAAGATGCGCCCGACATACAGCCTGTGAACATCGCCATATCACCCTTCAGTTTATCTGGTAACTCGGCAGTGGCGACAATATCAGAAATTGCCAACCGACCACCTGGCTTCAACACACGGTATGATTCTTGGAAAACCCTGGTCTTTTCAGGTGAGAGATTGATGACACAATTGGAGATAATGACATCAATCAGCGAATCACTGACTGGTAGGTTTTCGATTTCACCCAAACGAAAATCCACATTGGTGTAGCCGGTCTTTTCGGTATTGGCTCGTGCCTTACTCACCATTTCTGGAGTCATATCAACACCTATCACAGCACCAGACTCTCCAACTTCTTGAACGGCAAGAAAAGCATCAAATCCGCCACCGCTACCTAAATCAAGGACGGTTTCACCTGATTGCAACGAGGCTATTGCTCTGGGGTTGCCACAACCCAAGCCCATATTGGCACCTTCAGGCACCTGATTTATATCTGAATTTGAATAACCAAGCTCCATTGAGGTTGCTTTTGCATCTGAGCCTGTTTCATCACAGCATGAGGTTGCTGAGCACCCACAACCAGAATTTCCGGATTCTGCTACTTTGCCATACTGTTCACGTACCGCCTTGCGGATGTTGTCGTTTATTAGTTGAGTCATGTTTGTTCTCCTGTATAGAGGTTAAAAAAGGGAATATACAACAATAGCCCCATGAAGCACTATCGCACAATCCGTTACCGGCTGCATCCGAACACACAGGCCAAGACTGAAAGCCTGTTTGCTCTGTCGGGTGCCTGCCGGCATGTCTGGAACCATTTTGTGGGTAAGTTGAAGGATGACTATGAGTTTTACGGTCAATGTGATTACCATTGGTACAGCACGGGCAGGTTATTCATGGTTTGTTGTCAAGCAGGAACTGGGTAAGTGGTATGCCTATGTGATGTATCAGGTAGCACTGAAAGGAAAATCTCGGCCTATTCGCGAGGCAGGTATTGACAGGAATGTGGGTCAGATCACCTGCTCAGACGGTTTGGTGTATCGCCTGCCGGATGATGAGCGAGGCCGGATGCTGGAATGCCGTAAGAAGCGTTATCAGCGCATGGTAGCCAGACGGGTGAAAGGCTCTAACCGCAGGGCAAAAGCAAAGCTGCTGCTCGGTCGCACCTGCCAGAAGATAGCCAAACGGCGATATAATGGGTGCCATCACACGAGCAAGGCGATTGCGAATAAGTTCACCACTGTTTACATGGAAGACCTGAACACAAAAGGCATGACCAAAGCCGGTCGAGGCAAAAACGGGTTGAACCGTGAGATACTGAAATCAGGCTGGTATCAACTGGAGCAGATGCTGGCCTATAAAGCGAATGTTATCAAAGTACCGGCTGCCTATAGTTCTCAGAGGTGCCATGAATGCGGGCACACGAAAAAGGAAAACAGAAAGACGCGAGCGGAATTTATCTGTCAGGCTTGTAGTCATCGGGACAATGCGGATTGTCATGCCGCATTGAATATTTTGGCCTTTGAGAATGGGGCTGCTGCACATGGAGATGGCGCTGAGGTAAGGCGGCTTGTGAAGCGTGAAATTGATGCGGGAGTGGCCGATGGCTACTGTTCTATATAATTCCCTATTTTTTCATATCCATACTGCGTCAGAGCAACCGGGACAGTTGCAGAAAATTATCGTCACTTTTCATTATATCGGTATGATTGTCATGCAAATAACTCACTGACTTGAGAAAGTTACGAGGTTCTCCCTTGAATAGTATTTCATCCGGGTCCTGCTTCTCTAGTTGCCTGCTGAGCTGAACCCTCAGTTCGTGATCTTCGGCGAGCTTCACACTCGCTTCAATATATTCTTGCACCGTGCGCGTTACCATCCAGTCAGGGAGACCCAGGCGTATGAATAAACCCTCGTCAATATGTGACAGCACTTCGTCACCGCTCAGACAAATGCCAGGTAGCGCCTGACGCACGGTATCGACCAGTCCGTTTGTATTGCCAAACGGGAAAGGATTAATAAACATGTCGCACTTGTTCATATTTTGCAGATAAACATCCCGGTTGCTATGCGGGTAAATGTACTGCCCAGGCAGTATCTGGTTTATAAGATTCTCAATATAAACTTTGCCAAGTCCAATCGCATGACCTGTCAGGAAATGAAATTCCACGGCCTGTTTGCTGCGTTCCTTGATGATACGACAGGCTTTCAGAAATTCCGGATTCAGTTTCATCGCCGTCGCAGCAACGGCTATTTTCAGGACATCCGGCCTGCTACAGATTTCCGGTTCAATTTTTGTAAAATCATCGTATGGCGGCACATACGGCAGGCTGTCTTTAGGCAGTGCTGCCACTTTCTCGCTAAAGCATTTCGGATCACCGACATAATCTTCTTCCACAAGGATATAGTCGATAAATTCCGAGTGTGTTGTTGCCGGGTGTCCGAGCGCCGCCATCTGAATGGGGGCCAGTCTGAGGTTAATCAGCAGGACGGTCTGCAGAAACATACCCACGCTCGGATAATAGATAATTTCAGGATTGAATCGGTCCGCAAGCTCCATAACCTGCCGTACATTATTCTGCAAACCGTCCCCATGCGGTATATCGTGAGCTTCATCAAATACCTTTTTGGAATTTTCATCCGCCATGCCACTTAAAGAAACTCCAATCAAATAATACTTCTCCCGCAAAGCCCTGGCAGCCGTTGAGTGGGTTCGATAAATGGAGTGCCCGGAAAGAAACCATTCCAGTATCACCATGATAACCGGCTTCCCCTCAATGGTATTTTTTTGTTGGCCGAATTGCCTGTCAGCCATTCCGCCGGCCAGCATTTCCCGACGAATCAAACGATTGATGCCACGCTTGATGTCATGCTTGTTAGGAAGTATGGCGTAGCTACAGTGCATCCAGACATCATGGATGTATCCCCATGGAATATCAGACAGGTCATCGAGTTCTTCCATCTGTCGAGGCAGCCAGTTCAGCAGTGCTTCTTTCTTTTTATGCGCCGCTTCACTGATGACTATGCGTGACGATAGCAGACCCAGAAATAATGCCGCCGCAAGTTTTTTGTTGGCATTCCATAGTACATCGGCCTGCATGGATATGAATGAATCACCGGAATACAGCATGGTGAATTTCAGCAGATCTTTATGGCTCACCTGAAAATCGCCGGGCTGACTGAGGTCACTCAGATTTAAGGGGTGCAGAATATGGTCGGCATTGGCAAATGAACTTGCCCCAAACAGCATCGCTATCCAGCGATGCAGCAATATAAACTGGTGAAACCCCGACACACTGACATAAAAATCAGGATCAGAAAACAGTGCCGACATGGCAGAGGTCAACCGCGTAATGATATGACTGTCGCGCTGTTCTTCCTGCCAGGATGTGCCCGACCGGCTGGTTCCCACCAGACCAAGCTGACCGTAACTGTTATCCAGTATTTTCAGCAGTTTTATAAGCTCGCGCGCCGCTTCTTCATGCCTGCGCCGGTAACAAAGCTGCTCGAAGCGCTCCAACGAAAATTGTTGTTCTTTCGACATTGTTATCTCCCCATCTCGCTGTTGTCCCATCCAGAATAGCTGGAAAACAAGAAACAAACAGGCTACTTAAATGCGCCATAATACAGTATTTTCACCATGCCTCAAAACGGCCCCGGGATATGGATGCAGGGTCCGGGTCAATCAGCAACGAAGGTCAGAAGAGCTTTCCTGCCTTCGATATTCAAAGTCAAACATGAAGTTATGAACACTACCCACGATCATAACGTGCTCACGACACAACTCAGGTACCGGGCTCCTCGGCCTGCCTGAGGATACTGATGTTCTGATGGCTCGAATAGCGCCTGAATCAGATGCACCGCCGCCACCCGCCTGAACCACTTGTTATGTGCAAAGTTAAAATTTTACAAAGAAATAAAGTAACGCCATACCACCAAATAAGAGTTCAGCAACCATTTCAAGATAAAAACTCAACGGCTCTTCTTTCCTGCCAATCATACGTCCGAAATTCCGACTCATACCATATCCAGCAAGGTATTGTATCTGCCCGGTAAGAAGCCCAGAAATTGAGTTTCCTATCCACATAAACCCTGCAATAGCAATGATCGAAAGGATTCCAGCACCTTTGACAAACCCCACTATGCACCCCAGACATATAAAGCCAATAGTAATTTTGCTCATGGTGTTTTAGAAGTTAAAGTTTTGATGCCATTATACCTGAGTTTATGAGGCCGTTCTGGATATTTTCATTGTTCAGGACTCCAGAAGATCAGAAAGGGGGCAGGGTTCATCGGCGACCATGAAACGTAGCGGAATTGCCATCCGATAGCAGCGCCCTGTCAAGTGCTTTTCTTTGTGAAAATAAAAATTGCAGAACACGGCAATATCCGTTGCAGAATCGGAAGCCGACCAAGGATAAAGTAATATACTGTCTCAAAGGCCCCTCTCTTTATAAGTGACGGATAATAATCTACTTCCAAAGTAAGCCCATTTAACCGGGCAAGCCTGTGAAGCTCTGAGGTTATCAATACATCTTCTGGAACTTGTGGCCTTTTTCTATTGACTCTCCAGTACGCAGGCCGATAGAGGTACTTTGGCGTGGCTGGTTCATAGAAATAGATAGCCATTTTGCCTGGCTTCAATACTCTACTTATTTCATGTAACGTTCTTTTATGGGCCAGAAAATGATGAGCAGACGCAAAACAAAATATGCCATCTAAAGAGGCATCCTGTTCATTAGTTTCATAGCTCGTACAGGCATACCAGTTGTCAACTTTAACCTCAAATAATCGCTCCCATTTAGGTAAAGACATGACAGCAAATTCACTAATATCTGTTGCAGTTACATGTGCCTTTGGAAACATCCGTTTATACACGCAGGATGCCCACCCCTGCCCTGCACCGAGCTCAAGAACTTTGCCGTCAACCGCAAGTTTATTTTGATACCGTTTCAGGCAGTCCAAAAATACTCCTGCATCAGAGACTTTATTAACAATATTATGTATAGAGTCCGATTCTGGAGACTCATCCTTCGAATTACGCCAAAACTCTATTTCGATTTTCTGTTTCGCTTCAATATTTGACATTTTATGTGGTTCCTGTTTAGTGATACCTAACGCCTTAATAATCGGCTCAGCTTCGCCATGCCCGGCACCGCAGGCATGAATTTGATTGAACTATCAGGCTTATCTACGCATGTCGTACACTTCATCTTCCACCACCATTTTATAATCATAAAATGATTTTCCTTGATAGGAAATTTCTTTTGCCAAAATCACAGCAGTCGGTCGATATGCATACTGATAGCCGTACTCCGCACATGTAAGAACTTTGCTATCGGTGAAGACTATAACCCGCCCATACCTGCATCCTTTGAATGTACTTTCTTCACTTTCATCATCGTCATACCAGCCTTTGATAGTTTTACTATCTATAATCACGTATCCAACTAAATGTTCGAGTTCGTCCACTGGGTCTGAAAAAGCATTAGCTGAATATAAACAGATTAATGCACTGATAAGATATTTCATTATTCCTCCTTGGAACCTGACGTTTAAAACCAGCCGCCGCTGAAAGCGGTCGGCTGGAATGATTTATTATCATGTTACTTCGATAATAACTCAAACATGATCTTCATGCTATCGTAAGCCCCATTACTTTTACCAACCGTATTAGGATTATAGTCGTTATCCTTAATGGTATTAACAAGCATTTTAACAGACTCATTAAGTTTTTCTTCTATAAATTTATATGGCTCAACCTTCCATTCTAATTTATCATTTTTAACGACCATAAGAGAATGTAGTCCTGCAACTATCGGAATAATAAAGCCATCTGGATATTTAGCATCGCATTCTTCTTTATAATATTTAGTTGTTGCAGGTTTGGATAGATAGCTAGGACCTTTTTTTCCTTTCTCATAAATTTTTACGCATGAAATACCTCCGAAACGTTGAGAATGACATCTATAAGCATCTGGGAAAAGCTTATAAATACAATCATAAAGTTTAGGCAAGTCCCTAAGCATAGATATTGCAGATAAAAATAATTCATTTTTTACTTCGCCATTTTCATCAGAATAATGATCAAAAAATGATGAAAATATCTCAATACATTTTCCTTTACTACTATAAAGAGAAACAGAATTGATCTTAGGAAGATTAGAGGTAAGTTTTTTTGCCTCTTGTAACGCTAACAATGGCACCAGACTTAAGGCAATAATATCATCTCTCTTTATACGTTTACCTTCACCATCTTTCCACTCTATATTTTCATTAATATCAGCATCAAGTACTTCTTTTAAAATTTCATAATACCCTTTGTGATGCGCTTTTGTTCCAGCATTAAGAGAAAAATTATTATTTCTAGCATCTGATATTTCAAAGATTGAATCAGGAAATTTTGCTTTATATTCCTCTGTCGGATAAATAATCTCAATTGGCATTTCAAATTCAAAGATTTCTAAAATTTCCGATAAGCCTTCTCTATGTGAGCGCCATAGCTCTATAAAAGAATCCCAATTATTTATTTGTCTTAGCTTTTTGTTTGATTCTTCACCAAAATACTCTTCAAAAATAAAAAGACCTACAGCAAGCATATTGTGACCACCATCTAATACTCCTTCATAACTTTTATCCTCAAAAGATAAAGTAAATCGCCCTCTTTCTCTTTTAGTGCAGTTCGAGGAAGATATTAACATTCCTTTGCTCTTAAACCTAAGTTCTGCAGGTGAAGTTCGCAAAGTATCACAAATAGCAGTGGTAATTTTATTCTTCTTGGATTTTCTTGGGTTTGCCGTTAAGCCAACCACATCCATCAACTTTGCCAAGTTTTTGGCGTTGATAGTCGCTAATACTTTATTAATTCGAGAATGCTCTTGAATACAGTAACATTCCGTTTTGATAGTAACTTCATTTTCCATGACAATTTCTCCTAAAATATTTAACAAAAAACCAACAAACTGTTGGATGCGATTAAGAGAAATCTGGTAATAAGCAGAAAAGGCTTTTCAGCCCATTTTCAGAAAAAGTTTTGCAACTTTTAATTTGATTCTCTGTAGTCTTAACCAGACTTTCTCAGCCCCCTTTTCAGGGAGCACATGAGATTTTCTCTTAAATGAAACGACCTGTCAAGCTATTTGGATTGATTTTTTCATCATAATCAGGCTTGGCCATGGACAAACAATGCAAACGATGTCATCTCTTGTTGGCGCTGAAAACCAAAGTGGCCCCGGGCCGGGCTTAAAGGAAGCAGGGGGTCCACCGAATGAATGGCGTCATTTGATGTTCAGTTCAAAGAGTGGATCATCAGAACAAATCGGCCTGAACGGCAGATTCAGCCGATTGGTATGGCTGCTCTGTCTGACCGGCAGGTTCGCTCGGCTGTTGTATCATTTCTTTCACGACAGAAGCCATATTGTCACGATTGATGACGTTCGCCATCGGAATAAGCTGCCTGTTCAAGTTGTACTTTGGATTGTCATGATCGGTTGCAGGGTCATACATCACAGCACGGGGAATGGAGTAATCTGCTGCATACTTCATTGCCAGTCTTGAGCCGCTGTCGCCAGAATCATTTTCTGCATAGCTTGCCGTAAGAACGACGCGATCACTGAAAAGTACCTGCAATCGATCTCTTTCCTGATATCGTCCGTGCTGTTCCATCTTCGAGTTTGCCTGTTGATAATACTCGGTTATCAGTAAGCCGCCGTTATTGACGATTTGTTCCGCCAGCCCTTTATTTGAAGCCGGCAGAATGTTATTCAATGTACCGGGGAGTATCGCAATGGTCTTTCCTCCCGAGCGTAGCGCCTGTTCATGTGCAACCGTATCACAGCCCAAAGCCAATCCACTGACTATGGTGGCACCACAGTCAACCAGCTTTGACACCACATCACGCTCTGTCTTTTTCGTTTCCTCATCAGGATTGAGCAGTCCTATAACAGCGATATTGCGGTTTTCCCTGTTCAACAAACCCAGATCGCCACGATAAAACAGGGCAATGGGACGGTCGCTGTTTTTTACATTGCCCCGATATGGCGGGAAATCCATATCGCCGATTGCGATTATCCCGTCTGAGTATCCCGCCTGCTTTTCTATAGATTGTTTTATTTTTTCCCTGCGGCTGTCAAAATCGGCCAGCGTTATCAGGTGATCCTGTTTTACGTCTTCATTCAACAGTTCTATAATTTTAACGGTTGATTCAGTTCCTTCGAGATGCCTGACAATCCATGCCCGGCCAATGCCCTTAAAGGTCTTCGCGGTTAA
Source organism: Gammaproteobacteria bacterium (assembly GCA_022825085.1). Taxonomy (GTDB): domain Bacteria; phylum Pseudomonadota; class Gammaproteobacteria; order JAJDYQ01; family JAJDYQ01; genus JAJDYQ01. Next base: position 12,813 of record JAJDYQ010000059.1, on the reverse strand, counting down.
AATATTGAGTGCGTTGTTTGATATTTTCATGGTCGATCACATCCGGCTTTTGCGACCGCATAAAAAATCACTGTATGCGCCTCTTTGTCATATAAGGCCTGAATAGCATCTTCATCCACGCGGCGAAGAACAGCGCTTTTTACCGCTCGAGTGTATGTGATTGTCAGGCAACATCGAGTGGAATTCTTTGGATATTGCCGAGTTTTACCTGCTTTCTGGCCAGCCAGAGATCATAGCTATCCTGCATTGCCAGCCAGCTTTCCGGTGAGCGGCCCAATGCCTTTGATAACCTGAGAGCCATTTCCGGACTGAGACTACTTTGTTTTTTGAGGATCCGGTTGAGTGTGGATGCCGCCACATTCAGTTTGGAGGCCAAAAAACGACCACTGAGACCGAACGGTTCCATATAGGTGGCGGAAATAAACTCACCGGGATGGGGCGGGTTATGCATGCTCATTAGTGATAATCCTCATAATCCAATATATACACGTTTCCACCTCTGAACTCGAAAGTAAGGCGCCAGTTTGCACTAACAGTTATAGACCAAATACCCTTACGTCCACCTGTTAAAGAGTGAAGGCGGTACCCTGGAATATCCATATCGTCGATGGTTTGGGCCGTATCCAGTGCGGCAAGCTGCATTCGGAGCTTTTTCGCCTGGTTAGCCTGAATTTTGCTGGTGCTGCCGGTTTGATAAAACTGTTCGAGTCCCTTGTGCCTGAAGGAAACTATCATTGGCAGAGTGTAGCATGTTGCGCAACACAGTCAAGCCGCCTGACGCTGTATTATGAGCAAATCCCGCTTCCGGGCAGTACCGGCTTTCGAGGGGAATTACCTTTGCATATCATCAGACAGTCGCATAAAGGCATCATCCTGCAAGCCCTGTTATTTCTTTAGCCGTTTGATGGTATTCGATGTTATGTCAATAAAATCTGATAGCACGATATTGCCGGCGTCCTGGTTTCTGACTGCAGCATATACCGTTCGGTAAAGGCCCTGTCCCAGACTTTTTGATACCAGGTTTGTGGTGGCTTTGTGTCTGATCAGCACCCAATCGGGCAGTACGGCGATACCGCGCTGGCTATCAACATGCTGGATAATCATCTCGGTGAGTTCTGATGTGCGTCGATTTTTCATTTCCAGACCGGCCGGTTGCAGAAAATACTGATATACGTCCAGCCTGTTCGGAGTGACCGGATAGGTGATGAATGTTTCATTGCGTAAATCAGCCGGTTCAATCGTGTTTTTATTTGACAGGGGATGGTGCGGCGATATGAGCAATCTGGCCTCATATTGGAATAATGCAATCAAGGAGATATGGGAGATGCCGGGCGGGTCAGAGGTGATGACCATGTCCAGTTCGCCCGCTTCCAGCGAGTCCAGGGCATCAAATGCCATGTGTGCATCGACATCCAGGTCCGGCCAGTGTTTACGCACATGATTCAGTGCCGGCAGCAGCCAGTCGAAACAGCTATGGCATTCAATGGCGATATGGAAATGTCCGGTATGAGCCGTTTTCGTTCTGAGCTGCATTTCTGCGGTGTCAATGCGCGGCAGAATATCGTTTGCCAGTTCAAGTAGTTTGCGGCCGCTTTCGGTGAGTGTCATCGGGCGCGTATTGCGCATAAACAGTGGAATCTCGTAATAGGTTTCCAGTTGTTTAAGTTGATGAGATAGCGCCGATTGGGTGAGTGACACCATCCGGGCGGCCGCTGCCAGTGAACCGGTTTCTTCGATGGCCCGCAATGTGCGCAGGTGACGGATTTCGAGAATGGAGTTCATAGAATGAAAATATTTCAAGTTAATATGGTTTATATTCTATTTTATTCACATTAGTATGTCCAATACCTGTTCAGGTGCTCCTGAGACCCCTCGGTCAAGGAGTTAAACGGGAAACCGGTGATGTTCTGACCGTCCTCTGCCGGCGAAAGCCGATTCGCAGTGACATAAGCAGAGCAGAGTCCGGTGCTGCCCCCGCAACGGTTAGTGAGTTGGCCTCGCACCCTGCCACTGTGCGCAAGCATGGGAAGGCGCGTAGTGCTTTAACCTCATAAGCCCGGATACCGGCCTGAGTATTTACTTTTAAGGTATGAGCTACGGTGGGTGGTTCGGGCCGGTGATGTGTTCAATGGGTTTCCTGTTGGTCAGGCCGTTCTGTGCCACCCCGTTTTTATGGGGATTGTAATGAAAAAAGCCATTTTATTCGGCGCATTGATCGTCGGTGCGCCATCAGTCCCGGCAGGGGCGTCAGAAGAGTCGGCAGATATTATTCTACGGCCGACTCGCACCGCAGATTACGTAGATAACACTACTTCACCCGTGACTGTTGTGGACGAGAAGACACTGAGAACTCAGCCCTTAACGGATGCGGCTTCGATTATTGAGCAGAATACAAGTGCCCATGTTGCCCGCTCCGGAGGTGCCGGTGCTCTGGCATCTGTATTTTTGAGGGGAACCAACAGTAATCATACTGTTGTTCTCATTGATGGCATCAAGGTTAATTCTCCTGTATTTGGGACCGCTGCTGTTCAGAATATTGATCCGTCCATGCTTGATCGGGTTGAGATCATCAAAGGTCCAAGGTCAACTACCTATGGTTCTGAAGCAATTGGCGGTGTCATCAGTATGACGACACGACGTAACTGGAACGGAACTTCCGGTTATGTTGATGCTGCCGGGATGAATGATCAGGAGCTGTCCGCTGGTGTTTATCATGGCAAGAACGGGATACGTTTGGGATTGAATACTTCATACCATGATACAGATGGTTACAGGTCTTCGCCTTCATCTGATGAGAAACAGGGGTATGACAGAAATTCTTATCATGTCTTTGCCGGTTCTGATTTTGGCTTGATTGATCTGGAGGCAGGTGGATGGGGTTCCGATGGTAATGTTGAGTACTATTCTTTCGGAGATTTGTCTCAGGATTATCAGGAAGACCTTGCTTATGTCAAGGGAACTATTGACTGGGATTATTGGATCTCAACATCACTCAGGTGGTCTCAGGCCGGCACCAGTATCGATCAGGATCAGACCAATTTTCTCGGTTCTTATGACTATCTGGAGGCAGATCGGGATGAATTTAATATCTCCACCCGGGTGGATTATCAGACTCATTCATTTGCTTTGGGTTACAATTTTACGGAAGACAATGTAGAGTCAGTTTCTTTCGGTATATTTTATGATGAGTCGGATACTGATGAGGCTTATTATGGTCAGGCCAATTTGCGATGGGATCGCTTTTCGACTCTGTTAGCTTATCGCCAGTCCGATTATGAGGATTTCGATTCTCAGGATACCTGGAATATAGAGTTCGCTTATCGATTTTCGGATCAGCTTCGTGCATTTGCAGGTATTGGAACTGCCTTCAGAGCACCGACCTCTACCGATAAATACGGGTTTGCAGGCAATCCTGCATTGAAGCCTGAGAGATCTCGATCTGCTGAATCAGGATTGATATGGAGTGCGGATAATACGATGGTAAGTGCTTCATATTTCCACACTCGTATTGATGACTTGATTCAGATCAATAGTAGTTTTATCTTGGTAGAGAATATTGCTGAGGCAGATATCGAGGGTATTGAGCTGGAATCTCAATATCGGAAAGGACAATGGATTTTGACAGCTAATTTATTATGGCAGGATGCTGTAGATGAGATACTTGATGAAAAGCTGTCCAGAAGACCAGACGCGGTTTTATCGGGCTATGTATCATATTTGACAGATAGGCATGAAGTGACTGTTGGAGCGAGGAATGTTTCATCTAACGATGATTCCTCTTTCTCAACACTGAAAAATGACTCTTATATGGTTTTTGATGCTCGTGTAGCATTTAATGCAAGAGACAATATTTTATTATATGTTCAGGGTAATAATATATTTGGAGAGGATTATCAAACAGCAGCAGGGTTTAATGCTCCGGATCGTACTATCAAACTGGGCGTTAAAGTCAGTTTGTAAATCCAGGCAGAATAATCAGGTGCCTGTCACCAGTGCCGACCGCCTTTGCATTCTTACAGCTTTATACAGACATGACCTATAGATACTGATATGGGCAATCGAATTTCAAGAGTTTATACTCGAACGGGTGATGACGGCATGACCGGTATGGCAGATGGTTCTCGCATACCGAAAGACGCATTCGTCATACATGCGATAGGTGATGTTGATGAATTAAATGCCTGCATCGGTGTGTTACGTGCGCAGGGCCTGCCTGATTTTATGGATAAGGTGCTGGAATATGTTCAGCATGAATTGTTTGCTCTCGGTGGAGAGCTGACGATGCCCGAATATCAGTTCATCACAGGCGGACATATTGAAAGGCTGGAGACTCAGATTGATGAGTGGAATGGGCAACTGAAACCCTTGAAAGAATTTATCCTGCCTATGGGTAGTTGTTCGGTGGCGGTCTGCCATCAGGCACGCACGATCTGCCGCCGGGCGGAAAGGTCACTGATCAGTTATGCACATGAACAGGAGCTGAGGGTGGAGCTTCGGCAATATATCAATCGCCTGTCGGATTTTCTTTTTGTGGCAGCCCGCATGCTGGCCAGAGATAAGGAGTCGGAAGAGGTACTTTGGAAGCAACAGCTTCCATAGAGCGGCACTACGGGGAGCTGGCAGGTAACCCCTTATGCCTTATACCGGGCACCTGTTTCGTCCTGATTGGCTATCTCCCGATAGCGAGCGAGCATTTTGGGTCATTTATATTGCGGTTATTTTTTTCTGCATCGAGCTGCTATCGGCCTTTCCGGTATCTGTCGAGCTTTCGGATGCCGTAGGCTTGCTGCTTACAGCAGCTACGATTGCAATAATGATAATAACCGCAGCGGCAGCCAGAATCGAAATCAGGAGAGGTTTGTTTTTTCCATCGTCACTGGTTAGTCTGGATGATGAGATATCAAAAACCTCCGGAGCAATTTCATCAGAGGTGATAGGGGCAGGTTCTTTGCCCTCTGTGATGGCCTGCAGATACCGACTGCGGAGCTCGAGATATCGCTCTCGCACAATATGCCCCCTGTAGTAGGCCAGAGCCAATCGACGAAGGCTGCTGTGTTTGCGCGTAGTCACTATATGACATCCCTGACGAGGCGGAATGTGGTATAGGCGTCGGCTTTACCATCATGGGGTTTTTCCAGGTCCACGGTGCAATCCTGCATTGCATCATTATAGGCACCGCCTCTTGCCCTGACTCCAGAGGCACTGGTAACCCATTCCTGAGCATTGCCGATATAGTTGACCAGCCCCCAGCCATTCTGCTTGCCGGAGTTGACATCTTCCAGACCGGTCCCCTTGATAATATTTTGTCCCAAACGCAGGGTGCAGTTATATATTTTCCCCTTGGGCTGATCGCCTCCTGCTTCCGCGGCGAACTTCCATTCTTCTACGGTGGGGAGCCTGTATTTGGCACCTGTTGTCTTGCTCAGCCATTCGGCGTAATCGTTTGCCTGCTGCAGGGTAATTCCGGTAACAGGTAACCGGGGATTGGAATTATTCGGCTGACATTTTTTTGTTTTTTGGCAGTAGTGGTTAAAGTCAGCCACCGATACTTCGTATTTGCTGAATGCAAAAGGCTGGTTGTGGCCTGCGCCGGGAGGCAGAACAATCATGATCGGGCCTTTATCTTCGACAGATACCATGTCATAACAACGTCCACGACTTTGCTTGCCATAACCTGCAAGCCGTGTCTGGCATATTTTTTTACTGGCAATAATGCTGATTTTGATGGATTTGGATGCAGACTGAAATTCCGGGTTGTCCCGCCATATTCTCAAAGCCCGTGCAATCAGGGCTTTGGCACCCTCCGTATCGTTATTTCTCAAAGCCACCTGGTATTCCTTGTAGGTATCGTTGGCCTCATTAATTTTGTTGGCCAGCGCGGTTCTCAGGCGCTTGATGTCTGGATGATCGCTTTCTTCCTCTCTGGCTCTGGCAAAGACTCCACCGGCTTTGGAAAGCATGGATGCCTTGATTGCCTCTTCAAGCTCAACGGCATATCTGGACGGGGCAACGACAGCAATACGGATCCTGGACAGCAGGGTCTGATTGATCGGAAGTTGTCTGGCAGCTTCAAGGTATGCCTTTGCAGACTCAGGATCATACATTTCCATCGTGGAAATGCGACTTGTCACCGCCTCTGAAAATTCAGTCTGCAGGCGTTCATACTGTGCTCTGTCAAACGCCCTGAGATCGCTCAGCTTGGATTGCAGCTCAGCAAGTTCGATGGCCTGGGATGTGCTGAAGGTATTTCGTACTTCTGCAACTGTTTGTGAGTACTCAATTTGAGCGCGGGCGTCTGCCAGCTCCGGGGAGTTTGGCGCCACTTCCAGTCCTGTGTTGATTTGATTCAATGCGGCTATGTAGGCATCACGCTGGCCGGTATAGTCTTTCTCCATGGCATCCGCCTGCCGTTTGGCACGCAGAGCAAGGCTGGCATAGGCCTTACCGATTTCGCCCGGACCCTCGATAGTCAGGAATTCATCATCCGGTAGCAGATAGACACGCAATAAGTCCAGAAATCGCACAGCATCTTCCACTTTTTCCGATTTCGCCTTGGCGATCGTGTCTTGTTTGAGAGCTGATATGATAGCGAGTCGCTCTTTTTCCAGTCGTTCGATTTCCTGTTCGCGCAAAGCCTTGACAATAAAGTCTTCGGCGTCTTTCAAGCCGGGCACACTGGCGTCAAACTGTCTGGCATAGGCAATCAGGATCTCACCCTGGGCGAGGCGCCCGCCCTCACTCATTGTGATTGCCTGTTCGATATGTTGGGTAGCCAGCCCACGTTTGGCCCGCTGTGTTTCGATATGATTTGAACCCAGCATCGCTTCGAGCCGTAATGCAATATCACGAAGGCTTTGTGTCCACTCATGGGTGAACTCGTTTTCTGAGGCCAGCGCATTGAGTTCAGCCTGTAATTCGTCGGCCGTTGTCTGGCGCAGGGCAGACAGTTCCGCAGTTACCCCACCGACTTTTTGCCAGGAGTCACTGAGCCTGGACCGTATGGTCTCCTGTTGTTCGGCAGAAAGCGCGGGAGACAGGCTCAGGAACGCCTGCTCGGTACTGCTTAATTCGGATGACTCGTCGGCCGCCGTAACCAATAAATCGGTTAACGCTTCAGTCGCGCCGGTTAAAACCTCATTCTCCGGTGAGATCAACCGCATGAAGATTAATTCGTCACGAACCGATAATGCCTGCTGAATGCCGGCTTCTGGTCTGGCCCCGGTGACCTGTGGTATGAGGTTCTCCAGTTCCTGCTGGTTCAGGTAGCTGTGACGTGCGAAAGAGAGTTCGTCTTCGGCATTGATAATGTCAGTTTTGTCTTCAGTATATTCAGCAGCCTGACCAAGAAGGAGCTTTGCCCGTTCGTGGTTATTTTCCTGCTGAGAACCACGTGCCTCGGTAATATAGCTTCCCACAAGCCTGGGGTCGGTAAGCAGCGGGTTGCCAGGATCAATGCGGCGGATGATATTGATGACATCAGGAATATCATTGCTGGTTCCTTCAGTACTCAACCACGGGCCTATTTTCAGGAAGCGGGTGTACAGGTCACGCTGGCTTTCGAGCTCTTCACTCTTTCTTGAATTTAATTCCTCCTCTTTGGAGTCCAGTGTTCCTGAGTCGGGATAGAATCTTCTCGCTTCTTCCAGAATGCTGAATGCCTGTGGGTAGTTATAACGCTGCTTTGTCTTGTCTATCTGTTCGTCAATACGCCGTGAAAAATAACCGACAATCGCATTTTGCACATCAGGGTCTGCTTTGATGCGTGTCTGTGAATCGGCTTCAAATGTTTCCAGCGTTGTCAGACTTTGTTTAACAGCCTGTGACTGACGTGCCGCACCTGCCTCGGTAATGGCGGCTATCATTTCCTGGTTTTGCTGTTCGCGCAGATGATCTTCAAAAGCATCTTTTGCAAGGACGCCAATAATCGTCAGAATAACTACAGCAGCAGTCAGCGAGTATGCAAGGATGGGCTTTTTCGGAGTAATTTCATCCAGGAATTCTTCAACTGTCTGGGGACGGTTATTACGATCAAAGGAAAGACCGCGCACCAGCCCTTTCATTTGGCGGCGCTTGAGCTTTTTAATGGGTGCCGGCGTAAGTCCACCGTCCCTTGCATGGTTGGCAGGCATTTTATTAAAAGGGTGCCTGCCGCTAAGGAGCTGATAGCAGACACACGCTAGCGCATAAATATCATCCGGTGGTTCGGGTGTTTCGCCTTCAAGCATTTCCGCGCTGGCATAGGCGGGGGTCAAAGCACTCAGTGTGCCCGGATCAAATAGAGTGTTTTCCTTCGCGCTGCCTTCCGGCGCATCTTTGGGTTTGGCAGCCCGTGCGATACCGAAATCAAGCAGCTTGACGACCCCATCCTTGTTCAAAAAGGTATTGGCCGGCTTAAAGTCGGAATGTACCAACTGGTGATGGTGTGCATATGCCAAACCATGGCACATCCCTTCAATGACCGGACGGGCTTCCTCATAGCTCAGTCCCTCACCGGGGAGGCGACGAATATATTTATCCAGCGGCTCGCCTTCCAGATATTCCATGGTCATAAAAACCGTGCCGTAGGTATAGTCACGGTCAAAATCAAAGACGGTGGCAATATTCGGGTGAGCAAGCCGTTGTTGTTTGGATGATTCTCGCTGCAATGCTATGAAGGATTCACGGAATTGCTTAAATGTTTCATTCAAAACCTTAACCGCGATTCTGGGGTTTTTGTCCTGTGCCTCCTCTTTAATTTTGTCAGTAGCCAGATACACAGCACCCATGCCACCTTCACCAAGTTTGGCAACAAGCTCGAAGCGGTTACGCAGTATGGAGCCGACATTAATGGCCTCATCCCCATAGGTCATAACGGGTATGCCGTCTGGTCCCATGGTGGGACTTGTTTGCGCCGGCTTGCCTCCTGTGGCTTCAAGATCAAGCGCAAAGCCGTCATCCGTCGCTGTAGCGCTGGTGTGTGTATCGGTGTTATCGGTGTTGACGAGAGTGGCATCGGATTCGGTCAGGGTAGCATCCGGCTGTTGTACCGAGGTTGTGGCACTGACTTCGGTTGCATCAGTTACATCGGTTGCATCAGTTATATCCTGACCGGAAGCCATTTCAGTAACTGTCACCGCATCCGTGAGAACGGTTTTATCTGCACTTTCGCTGATATTGGTAAACTCCGTGGTAATTCTCAGAACGGCATCCCGGGTGTCGGCTGTAATTTTGCCATCCTGGGCGAGTTGATTTATCTGGTTTTCCATCGGCCCCGCAAGCTGAGGATGCTTTTTGAGGAGCTTTTGTAAAAGGTCAGTGACTTCGCCAGATTTTGCCTCACCCTTGATATGTTTTTGTAAAACTAACTTAAACTCATTAATCATTTGGTATTACCTCGCCTCTGATACCTGAATGCCGGCCTCAATTCGCTTCAACAACAATAACGGTGACATTATCTCTGGAACCTCTTTCGAGTGTAAGATCAATCAGTGTGTTGCATGCTTCTTCAGGCGTGCCCTGTTCCAGCAGCTTATTAATTTCATTTTTTGTGACTTCCTTAAAAAGCCCGTCACTACAAAGCAGATAGCGATCTCCCTGCTGCACATCGCGTATATCCATGTCGATAAAAAGGCGCTGACTGGCACCGATGGCACGTGTAATGACATTTGCCTCAGGGTGGCTTTCAGCTTCATCTTCGGTGATCAGGCCTTCATCTACCAGCTCCTGGACTTTACTGTGATCAATTGTGAGTTGGTTGAGGATCCCGTCCCGCAGCCTGTAAATACGGCTGTCACCGGCCCACAGACAAAGTGCTTTTTGACCAAACGCCAGCAATACGACCACCGTGCTGCCCATAGTCTGTTTGTCATCACGTTCTGCGGCCTGCCTTAACAGGTCACTGTTAGCGTCCAGCAATCGCTGCTCTATTTCACTGACAAGGGCATCCGCATCTTCCGATGGCTTTAGTTCGCTGAGACTGTTAACGATAGAGGCACTGGCAACATTGCCAGCGGCATGCCCTCCCATTCCATCGGCAACTACCCAGACACCAGCCGGGCCATTATCGAGAACAGAATCCTCATTAATCTTGCGAACCTTACCAACATCAGTTCGGGCGAAAGAAATCCATGAGAAACCTTCCGTATTCAACATGAGACAGGACTCTCTTTTTGCAATGATTTTGCCATATTGACCAATATGATAAGTGTTTGAATTTTATGTATTTATTAATGACACGAAACCAGTTTTTCAAAAAGTGCCGATAATGTCAAACTATTTTTTTGGAATTGGGCTGTGTTTCACAAGGAAATTCTGGTGAATCTGATCTTCCGCAGGTACTTCTGATGCTGTTATCATGCAGGCATCGGATAAATTCGTGTTTTCTTCCATTTCCCCCGTTACCCTATGTCAGAAAAGCTATACATACAGACCTTTGGCTGCCAGATGAATGAATATGATGCCGATAAAATGGGTGACATGCTCGATGCCTCCCATGGCATGAACCGGGTCGAGTCTCCAGAGGAAGCAGATGTTTTATTAATGAATACCTGTTCCATCCGGGAAAAGGCACAGGAAAAGGTTTATTCTCTGCTCGGACGCTGGAAAAAACTGAAACAATCAAGACCCGACCTGATTATCGGGGTGGGTGGCTGTGTTGCCAGTCAGGAAGGTGAGAATATCCGTCGGCGTGCGCCCTGCGTGGATATTGTTTTTGGCCCCCAGACTCTGCACCGTTTACCACAAATGCTGGATCAGGTCAGAAAACAAGGCAGGCCGGTGCTTGATATTTCTTTTCCAGAAATAGAAAAATTTGATGCTTTGCCAAAACCACGGGCAGAAGGGCCGACGGCATTTGTCTCCATCATGGAGGGTTGCAGCAAGTATTGCAGCTTTTGCATTGTGCCCTTTACGCGAGGTGAGGAAATCAGCCGGAATCTGGATGATGTGATGACGGAGATACATAGTCTGGTCAGTCTGGGGGTGCGGGAAATTACCCTGCTGGGGCAAAATGTGAATGGCTATCGTGGCCTTATGGATGATGGTGAAACGGCAGATTTGGCGTTATTGTTGCACCATGTGGCGGCAGTAGAAGAAATCGGACGCATTCGCTTTACCACTTCCCATCCCATGGAAGTGAATGACGCACTTATTGAAGCATTTGCGGAAATCCCCAAACTGGCGAACCACTTTCACCTGCCGGTGCAAGCCGGCTCAAACAGTATTCTGGCAGCCATGAAACGTAATTACACCGTTGAGGACTATATTGAGACGGTTCGCCGTCTGCGTATGGCACGACCTGACCTCAGCCTTTCATCTGACTTTATCGTCGGTTTTCCGGGTGAGACTGACGAGGATTTTGAACAAACCATGGAACTGGTGAATGAAACAGGTTTTGACACCTCATTCAGTTTTGTTTACAGCCGGCGACCGGGCACTCCGGCATCAGCCCTGCCGGATGATGTTGCCGAGGAGATCAAGAAAAGGCGCCTGACCATACTACAATCTCGATTAGCGCAGAGTGCCCGTGAAATCAGTCAGGCCATGGTGGGAACCACTCAGAAAGTCCTCGTCGAGCGCCCATCACGCAAGGATATCAGTGCCATGGCAGGGCGCACCTCCAATAATCGCATGGTAAATTTCAGTGGACGATCTGATTTAATCGGTAAATTTATCGATGTGATTATTGAGGAAGCTCTGCCAAACTCTCTTCGCGGGAAACTGTCTGATACTTCATCAGCAACTGAGAGTTGACCGCGTTTTGCCTCCTGAAGCGACCAGTAAAAAAATTAATATGCACGAGCAGGAACTGCTGCTGAAACCTCATGATAATGCCCGTCTGGCCAGACTTTCCGGTCAGTTTGATGAGCATCTCCATTATCTGGAGCGGCAGACTCGCGTGGAGCTGCATCATAGAGGCGACCGATTTTTGCTGGTAGGTACGCCGAAAAATATTGAGCTTGCCTCTGCTTGCCTGCAATCGCTTTATCAGATGACCAAAGATAAGGAATTGACCATGGAGGATATCCATTTGGCATTACGGGAAAGGCAGGCTGATCCTCAAGCGGATGAGAGCGATGTAGTGAAGCAGAATAACAATATGAATCCTGTAATAATTAATACTCGACATGGAAAGATCAAAGGACGAGGAAATAATCAGGGATATTATCTACACAGCATTCAACATAATGATGTTAATTTCGGTATCGGGCCGGCTGGCACCGGCAAAACCTATCTTGCGGTTGCCTGTGCAGTGGATGCATTGGAGCACGATCAGGTTCGGAAGATTATACTGGTACGTCCGGCTGTAGAAGCCGGTGAGCGTCTGGGATTTTTGCCCGGAGATTTGTCACAGAAGGTCGATCCATATCTGCGCCCCCTGTATGATGCTCTATATGAAATGATGGGTCTGGAGAAGGTGAATCGCTTTATTGAGCGCGGTACCATAGAAATTGCCCCACTCGCCTATATGCGTGGTCGCACGTTGAATGATTCATTTATTATTCTGGATGAAGCACAGAATGCGACTATAGAGCAGATGAAGATGTTTCTGACACGCATTGGCTTTGGTTCCACAACCGTGATTACTGGTGATGTGACCCAGATTGATCTGCCGCGTGATCGCCAGTCCGGTCTTAAACAGGTCATTAATGTGTTGCGGGATATTGAAGGTATCAGCTTTACTTTCTTCAAACCCCATGATGTTGTACGACATCCGCTTGTTCAGCGCATTGTCGATGCCTATGATCATTTCGGCAGACTGGAATCCGATGACAGTTGAGGTGATAGTGCAGGACGTGCGCTCCGTCGATGATACTGAAGTGCTTCCATCCAGAG
>JAJDYQ010000025.1 GCA_022825085.1 Gammaproteobacteria bacterium | reverse complement strand
GTAATATGACCCGCATTTACCAGCGCATGCGTATGAATGGCAAAGTTCACTGCCGGTAATGGGTAGTCACTACCATTGACCAGCTTGTGGTGAATATCATCTGCAATCAGTATCTTGTCCAGAACGGACTCTCGATTAAATAGTGTCACACTGGATATATCGGCATACAATCGTCCCTCGTAGCGCTTGTCCCGGAGCATTTCCATGGCAATATCAATATACGGGGTACCCGGCTTGCAAATTGCCTGCTCACGGCATTCACCAAGGCTGGCAATGTGCGCCATGATAACCATGACACCCATGGATAACGGCTTTTTCAGGTAAAGCGGGTTGCCAAAACGTTGAAACTCAGCAGCCTCAACCGCTTTTTCATCTCCTGTATGGGTGATCAATACCATCTCGTACCGGACAAGTGCCTTATAGTACTCTTCAAGTTTTTTCGACAAGGCTGGTTCTCTTGCATCCGGATTGATACCCATGGCATTCGGCAGCCATTTTACAAGTCGCACGCCCTGCTCTGCATATCTTTCCAGTTCAGCAACAGCATCATCGCGATAGGGATGCACGGAAATTATCGGAAAAAAATAGTCTGGATATTCCCGAACCACTTGCATCATTCTTTCGTTCGGCACATGAAAGGTACTCCGGTTCTTGTCCGGCCTGCCTTGCGCATCATGGAAATAATCGAAGGCCATCAGGCCAAATCGACCACGATGCGGCAGGTATTTGATCTGTCTGACAAGACGATCAATATATTGCTCATCGACCTTATCGAGGTCCGTAACGCCGGATGCACTTTTATAAATTAAAAATCTGACGTAGCCGGTAATATTGAGCGGACTTTGCCAGTCTTCGTTAACAAAGGTTCCATATTGATCCGGGTTCATACCAAGCAGGTGAACATGATAATCCGTTAATTGATTAACGTCAATATCCTGGTAAGCCCCCTCAATAAGCGCCTTTGCAGCCGGACTCAGCTCACTAATATCTTTCGGCTGCCTGTCGAATGCTCCCCCAAACCAGGCACAGCCAGACAAGGTAAGCAATATAAAGCTCTGCAAAAAATATGTTCTTCGCTTTGGCAAGGTAACACTCTTGTTGGAGCTCGCTGTTATCTGGATATCCTGTAATTTTATTGTTGCGCAAATTCCAACATTTTCTGCGTTGATTTTAATGCCTCAACACGCACAGATTCTTCTACATGGATTTCATTTTCACCGGTTTGCAGAACATGCAGCACATTATGCAGGCCATTCATGGCCATCCAGGGGCAGTGCGCACAACTTTGACAGGTTGCACCCTCACCAAAGGTCGGCGCTTCAATCAGCTGTTTATCCGGTGCCGCCTGACGCATTTTGTAAAAGATACCGTTATCTGTGGCAACAATAAATTTCTTGTTGGGGAGTTCCCGCACTGCATCGATTAACCGGGTTGTAGAACCAACGATATCAGCAAGGTCAATCACTGATTCCGGTGATTCAGGATGTACCAGTATAGCTGCCTCTGGATACCGCTCAATAAGACGCTCAAGTGCCTGGGCACGAAACTCGCTGTGAACAATACATTCTGCCTGCCAAAGGAGAATGTCAGCCCCTGTCATTTTTTGTACATAGCGTCCAAGGTGTCGATCAGGAGCCCAAATAATTTTCTCGCCCCTGTCATGCAGGTGACGGACTACTTTCAGCGCGATACCGGATGTCACTACCCAGTCCGCCCTGGCTTTGACTTCGGCACTGGTATTGGCATACACCACAACTGTCCTGCCCGGGTGTGTATCGCAAAAATGGACAAAATCTTTAATCGGGCAACCCAGATCCAGTGAGCATTCGGCTTCCAGAGTAGGCATCAATACCCGTTTTTCCGGATTCAGTATCTTTGCTGTCTCACCCATAAAGCGCACACCCGCAACAATCAATGTGGAGGCCGGATGTGTGTTTCCGAATCTGGCCATATCGAGTGAATCAGAGACCAGCCCACCGGTTTCCTCGGCAATTTTCTGTAAGTGGGTATCGGTGTAATAATGTGCGACCAGAACAGCATCCTGTTCCCTCAGCTCGCACTTGATCTGTTCCACAATGCGCTCGCGGCCTGCTCCCCGGTAATGTGGGACAGCCCCCTCAATCTGTGCCGTTACTGGAACATTGATTGCCGGGGTCAATGGAATATCCGCTCTGGTAACCATAGTACCTGCCTTTATATCGGTGAACCGGGATTAATACCCATGCCCAAATATCTGTAAGAGTCGGGCAGTAAAAATAAATCCGGGCTTACTTTATAATCCGCCTGCACACTTTCCAGCGAACGCCTGTAGCCCGTCGTATTCCATTGTCGAACCGGAAAACCTTTGCTCATGTAGGTTTCCGGAACATACAGGTAGTTTGCAAGAAAACAGGGAGTCTGGAGCTCGGCAGGTGTTGCATCGCGAATTTCCTGCTGCTGCGTAGCTAGTAGCTTCTGGTAAGCAAGAAGCATTCCGGCTACTTGCGGTAGAAAACCATCTGCAGCAACAACGTGATAACACAGCCTGCCATCTGCAAAAAACTGAAAATACTGCGTCGGCACACCTGCTATCGCCGGCATATCTTTGTCTTCAATACGTTGTTCCCGTAAAGCCAGACTATCAGGAGCGGGCATATAGGGGTTCGCCGGACCGACAACGAATATCTGCCGATTGTCGGACAGGACGCTGTAAATACGGTTTTCAACATGGTCATACAGAACAAAATCCGATGTGTCCGGACCATCGTCGATTCTGATGTACCGCTCGGTCACCAGCATCCTTATTATATGGGGAGCAACACCAGATTCTGATTCCTCAAATAGCAGCAGGGTGGTCGCTATCATGTCAGGGGCCGAATCTGCTACCGGTAGCACCCAATCCACTCCGGTTGCCTCGCCAGCACCGGCAATTGGCAGCACCGGCTTATCACATCCATAGACATAGAAACCGAAAATCAAAATGAAACAGCCACCATATTTCCTGAACATCGTCACTCTCCTCTTGTTACATAAAGCCATGCCCCTTTAAGTGCAACAATATCAAAGGAGTCCACGATATGCACACCCTTGTGCTGCATCGAATATGCAGCGAATACAAAAACTACATAGACACCGTACTCGACCGGTTCGGAATGCTGAAAGTATTTCAAATGCAGGAGGCTTGAAGCCACATCATTGCTTGCCTCCCCCGACAGGCCCCCGAATAAACTTGTCAGGTTTTGACGATAGCTTAAAATCACAGGTATCTTCCATTCATCAGGAATCAAAATCATGGTTCACTGGACCGATGTCGCCAGAGCTTCCGAACTGGCACCCGGCGAGTATCGCATAGTCGATGTCGATGATGTATTAATTGCAGTATTCAATATCGATGGTGAGTTTTATGCCATTGAAGATAACTGCACACATGATCATTTATGTCTTACCGGTGGCGAGATCGAAGGTGACGTGATCGTCTGCCCTCATCACGGTGCCCGCTTTAATATCAGGACCGGCGAGGCTTTAACAGCTCCTGCTTATGAAGAGGTGCCGACTTTCCCTGTTCAGATTGTAGATGGCATGATTCAGGTCAGGGATGACCGCTGGGACTAATCACTCCAATCAGCCAGCAGTATTGCCGCTCAGCCCTTCGAACCCGAAACATCCCAGGCATAGGTGCAGTCAAGATGGGAACGAATTCTGATCAGGCCACTTAACCCGTCATCCACCATAATTTGAAGCGGGGTGCGTTTGCGGAATTTTTTACTGTGAGATCGTATAAAGCGGGAGCGAGCCTGCCTGCTATTCGGGAAATATGTACATAACGCATCGGCGATGCCCAGAAGATGCTCGGCCCTTTCCAGAACATATCGATCATCCGGCAGCGGTATATCCTCTCCCAGCTTGTATATCTGGCGCTTGCGGACCGTGTCAGGAAGCGCCAGCAGAGTATGCCGGTCCTCAAGGCTCAACCGCCATTGACCAAACATCTCCATAATGAGCCTCGCCATGTCCATGCGGGCAGCTTCATCAAACTTTTTCACCTGAACATCCATGGCACTATTCTCGCTGAAAATCAGGTCTTTTCATATACCCCAAAGGGGCCAGTACCGGAGCATCCACATGAATATTCCGCATGCCGCAGCATAAACCGGCAAATCAGAAGTTTCTCATGATCCAGCCGCCGGGTTCTGGCTCAAAACCTGCCATGCCCCGAGATACGGAACCTCATTCGCATCACTGCGCTATCTACCAAATCCTGTTTTTTTGAAAAAATTGTTGAATTACGTAGCACTTATGGATTATTATACTATGATTATGTAATATACTCAGTTATATCAACGCAGGGCAGACAATGGCAGCAGCAAATCCATCACCGAAATTAGGCGGCTTGCCCGGACGACTTATTGTTGACGGATTCATCTCTGAAGAAACCGCACAAAAAGTCACCACAGAGGCTCAAAAAGAGAAGCTCCCTTTCGTCACAAAGCTGGTGAAATCCAAAGCACTGGATGCCAAAACTATTGCCAATGCAGCATCTCAGGAGTTTGGTGTCCCGGTCATGGATATCAATGCCCTCGACCTCGAAGATGTCCCGGTAGATCTGGTTAACGAAAAACTCATCATCCGGCACCATGCACTGCCTATCTTCAAACGCGGCAAACGGCTCTATGTAGCGGTATCCGACCCTACAAATCTGCAGGCACTGGATGAAATCAAATTCAATACCGGCCTGAACACTGATCTTATCCTTGTCGAAGAAGACAAGCTGGATATGACCATCGACAAAATACTCTCCTCGCAAAATAACACTCTGGAGAATATGGATCTTGATGAGGATCTGGACAACATTGATACCATTGATGAAAGCGCCCAGGATAATGATGTTGTAGGCGGCGAGGAGGACGAAGCACCTGTTGTGCGTTTTGTTAACAAAGTACTGACAGATGCCATCAATAAAGGAGCATCTGATCTGCACTTCGAACCTTATGAGAAAAGCTATCGTGTCCGCTTTCGCATGGATGGAATGCTGCAGGAGATCGCATCACCACCACAGAATCTGGCACCAAGAATTGCATCGCGCCTGAAGGTCATGTCTCGTATGAATATCGCCGAACGGCGCGTCCCTCAGGACGGCAGAATCAAACTCAAGTTGTCCAAAAAGCGGGCCATCGACTTTCGTGTCAATACCTGCCCCACCCTGTTTGGTGAGAAGCTCTGCCTGCGTATCCTCGATCCTTCCAGCGCCCAGATGGGTATCGACATGCTGGGGTATGAATCGGAACAAAAAGATGTGTATATGGAGAACCTGCTGAAACCCTATGGCATGTTTCTGGTTACCGGGCCCACAGGCAGCGGTAAAACTGTGTCGCTTTACACTGGCGTTAATATTTTGAATACGGTTGATCGTAATATCTCCACCGCGGAGGACCCTGTGGAAATCAACCTGCCCGGCGTTAATCAGGTCAATGTCGATGAGAAAACAGGCATGAGCTTTTCAGCAGCCCTGAAGGCTTTTCTGCGTCAGGATCCAGACATTATTCTGGTCGGCGAGATTCGAGATATAGAAACCGGCAGCATTGCCATAAAAGCTGCACAGACCGGCCATATGGTGATGTCCACCCTGCATACCAACGATGCCCCGCAAACCATTACACGCATGGTCAATATGGGTATCCCACCGTTTAATATCGCCTCTGCAGTCAATGTTATTATCGCACAACGACTGGGACGGCGTTTGCACAAGGATAGCAAGGTCATCATAGACATACCCAAGGCAGCCCTGCTTAAAGAAGGCTTTACAGAAGAAGATCTGTCGGACCCGGAGTTCAAACTTTATGGCCCCGGCGAATCTGATGAGGCCCCGGGAGGTTATAAGGGCCGCGTCGGTATCTATCAGGTTATGCCTATCTCAGAAGAAATGGGACGTTTGATCATGAAGGATGCAAACGCATATGAACTGGGTGATCAGGCCAGAGCCGAAGGCATTAATGACATCAGGCGTTCCGGGCTTATAAAAGCCATGCAGGGTGTAACCAGCCTGGAAGAAATGAACCGCGTAACTACCGAATAGGGACTCATATCATGGCATCGACTTCAGCTGATCTGGTATTTACTTATGAAGGCAAGGACGCGCAAGGGCGCGATGTGGCGGGTGAGCTCGTCTGCCACTCTGAAGCCATTGCCAAGGCACAATTACGTAAACAGGGAATTACCGCCAAAAAGCTCAAGCAGAAAAGGCAAAAAACCGGTGGCAAGGGCATTACACCGGGAGATATTGCAACATTCGCACGTCAGCTAACAACCATGATGCGAGCAGGAGTGCCGATGATCCAGGCCTTCGAAATCGTTGGTCGCGGTCATGAAAAACCCAAAATGCAGAATCTTATTCTGGCGCTTAAAAACGATGTCGAAAGCGGCATTAATCTTGCCGATGCGCTGGAAAAACATCCAGTCTATTTCGATGATCTTTTTGTGCAGCTGGTGCGCGCCGGTGAGCAGTCAGGTGCCCTGGAGAGCCTGTTAGATAAAATTGCCACCTATAAAGAGAAAAACGAGGCGCTAAAAGGTAAAATCAAAAAAGCGATGTTCTACCCAATTGCCGTTATCGTGGTCGCCATGATCGTCAGTTCAATCCTCTTGATCTTCGTGGTGCCACAATTTAAGGAGGTGTTTTCAAGTTTTGGGGCCGAACTACCGGCATTTACACAACTGGTGATCAATATGTCGGAATGGTTGCAGGCAAACTGGTTTATCGCTTTATTGCTTATCGTCGGTATTATTTATGCCTTTCTGGAGGCCAACAAGCGTTCCAGAGCATTTCACAGGTTCCTTGATCGGGTCATATTAAAATTCCCGATTGTTGGCCCAATTCT
>JAJDYQ010000042.1 GCA_022825085.1 Gammaproteobacteria bacterium | reverse complement strand
TGGCGTTATGGCATTTTTACACAACCACCCCGCCCTGACAGGCATCTCTCCAAGAGATATGGTGCTTTCAGACAACCACCCCGCCCTGACGGGCACCCCTCCAAGAGATATGGTGCTTTCAGACAACCACCCCGCCCTGACGGGCACCCCTCCAGAGGAGGGGAATGATTGAGTTTCCCGACGAGAATTTTATCCATGGCAGCGCAATTTGTGGCTAAAATGCCGACATGAGCGGGAAAAAGAAAACAACGAGGCAAAGCTCCAGAACAATCGCATTGAATAAAAGGGCCCGGTTTGATTATTTTATTGAGCAGTCTTATGAAGCCGGCATTGCTTTACAGGGATGGGAGGCCAAAAGTCTGCGTAACGGTTCTGTCCAGCTCAAGGAAGGTTATGTGATCCTGAAAGACGGTGAGGCCTGGTTGTTCGGCGCTCATATATCTCCTCTCGCCAGTGCCTCAACCCATGTAAACCCGGACCCTGTGCGCAGTCGCAAGCTCCTCCTTCATCGCCGTGAACTCGATAAATTGCTCGGTGCGGTGGAAAGGCAGGGTTATACCCTCGTGCCACTGGCCATGTACTGGAGCAAGGGCCGGGCAAAACTTGAAGTCGGATTGGCCAAGGGCAAAAAACAGCATGACAAGCGTATATCCATCAAGGAAAGAGACTGGAAACGTGAAAAACAACGGACGCTGAAACGTGGGACCGGTCCATAAAAACCATCTGGAATGCGCTGAACAAATTGATTCTGCCTCTGTCAGAGCACAGTCATGCGACTGCTGCCCTCCTCCGAAAATCCCGGCCTGACCCGGAGATTTTCCTTGTATTTGTCAGCAATCAGGGTTACAGTCACATAACCGGGGGCGACATGGCTTCGACGTGGGTCACGAAACCTGAGGTGCATGCCGAGGATGTAGCCAGCCTCGTTAATCCGACTGCAAACTATAGTTGCCAACGACGACAACTACGCATTAGCAGCTTAAGAACCTGCGTAATGCCGTCTGACTGAAGCCGTGCTTGTGCGTTCAGGTTTCAGGCGTCGATTTTCACAAGATCGCAATGAAGCCGGTTCGGGGCGGATTTGTTAAAAGTTGACCGAAATCGCCTGTTGTCTTCCCTGCCGATCGGGTAGCAGCCGGCTAAATGCAAAGATTCGGCTAAGCATGTAGAGCCAAAGGCAGAGGTCCTGCGGACGCGGGTTCGATTCCCGCCGCCTCCACCAACAGGCAGGCTGTTTCCAGTTCGTCTTTTTACTGCGGTTGTTCGTTACCCATCATATATGGATTTAATGCCTGACCGGAAGCAGTCTATTCACATTGCCGTTGGCAATCATGCGTGCTGCCTGCGGGCTTAGCTGGGCCAGCCACTCCTGAATATGCTGGGCATGTTCGCGAACCTCGCCCCAGCGGGATTCCTTATAGGTGTCAATCGCTACCATAAACCGGTCGGGGTGGTCTTCCATCAGGGTTTTCCATTGCGGCGTCAGGTTGTCGTCTTCATCCACCAGTTTTTCATACAACGACATATCACAGTATGCTGTCGGATACTTTTCGACCAGAGCACGAATTTCATGGGCTTCATAGGAGAAACCGCAGTGCGCCCAGACAATGGGTAGCGTCGGCTGCATTGCGATCAGCGCTTCAATGGTTTCCATATCGGTATGTGCGCTGATAACCCAGTTCTGTTCGGCTGCTATCTGCATCAGTTGCGGTACGATCGAACTGCCGTCGAGGTGCTTGAACCCCATATGAAATTCGCCAAAACCACGATAAATACCCTTATCTGCCTGCTCGCTGATATAGTCGAGAATTTCCGGGTTATGGTGCCAGTTCGGCACATCATCATACGTGCGGTAGGGACGGATAAAAGGAATAACCCGTTCTGGAGCGATTTCGTAAAGCATCTCGGTACCTCTCTCCGGCGTGCTGGAAAACACGGCTCGCTGGATATTGTTCTCCAGCAGAAACCGAATGGCCTGTTCGGGCGGCAGACGTTGCCAGACACTCTGGTTGTAATGCAGGTGCATGTCATACAGCTTATAACCCTGCGCCGAGGATTCATCGCCCTGCGCCGGGTTGAATATACAGACCAAAAGCAAACATAGGCCGGCAAACACCGGAACAAGGTTAATATCCGGCTCTTCTGAGGGTGTTCTGTTATTTTTTGTCATCGTGTCAAATGAAGGAGGCGATAGCGCGGGCCTATCTGCTTCTGTGGCCGGAATACCATGGATATGAATGGTCAATGGACTCGCTCATGCCGCTATTTTAGCATTAATGTCGGCAAAAATGAGTGGGTCGTGGGCTGCAACAGACCGGATTACCACCGATTTCGACCGAAGCGTTACCGTGTATGCCGGCCATGAGAACCACACAACCGGAAAAGCCCTTTTATTTCTGCTAGAGTGCGTTTCTATTTTGGCATTGACCCCTTCCTGCATGACACCAGAACAATACTGTCAGGACAAAGCGGCTTCCAGCGGTTCGAGCTTTTACTACAGCTTTCTGTTTTTGCCGCCGGATATTCGCCGTGCCATTACCGCATTGTATGCCTTTTGCCGAGAGGTGGATGATGTTGTCGATGAGGTACGTGAAGCCTCGGTCGCCCAACAAAAACTTGATTGGTGGCGCCATGAGCTGGTTCAGACCTTTGCCGGCAAGGCCCGGCATCCGGTGGGTCTGGAGCTGCAACGTCTGGTCGAACCTTTCGGTCTGGTGCATGGATATTTTGATGACATTATTGACGGTATGCAGATGGACCTGCTGCAAACCCGCTATGCCAGCATCGAAGAGCTGGAAAAATACTGCTATCACAGTGCCGGGGCAGTCGGCCTCATTGCGGCACGCCTGTTCGGTTATGAAAACCGGGCAACCGAACAGTATGCCCATGATCTGGGCATGGCTTTTCAGCTCACTAATATTATCCGGGATGTCAAGGAAGACAGCGGTCGCAATCGTATTTACCTTCCCCAGGATTTGCTTGCCCGACACGGTGTCAATGAAGCATTCTTGATGGCAGGTGAGTTTAATAGCGCCCTGCATGATGTGTTACAGGAGCTGGCCGACCATGCGGAAGCCTATTATGAGTCGTCGCTCTCAAAGTTGCCTGATGTTGACCGATGGAATCAGCGCAGCGGTCTTATCATGTCGTCGATATACCGCTCCCTGCTCGCCCGTATCCGCAAACATGATTTTAACGTTATGGATGGCAGAATATCCGTACCGAATCTGTCCAGGCTATGGATTGCCTGGAAAACAGCGCGCCGCGAAAACAAGCGCTACCGGCGATATATGAAGCAATATGCCACCTGATACAACACCGGAAAAGCCCGTTGTTATTGTTGGTGGAGGTTGGGCCGGCCTGTCAGCAGCCATTCACCTCGCCCATCAGGGCCGGGCCGTCACTCTTATTGAGGCCGCCGGACAATCCGGTGGTCGTGCCCGCACGGTCATGTTCGGCGAACTGCCGGTTGACAACGGTCAGCATATCGCACTGGGTGCCTACCACCACCTGCTTGAGTTGCTCGATATTATCGGCCTGCATGAGTCCCTTGTATTCTCCCGCCTGCCATTGTCATTGAATATCATGGGTGATGCGGGCAGTGTTACTCTCAAAGCATCCAGACTGCCTGCACCTTTTCATCTTCTGGGTGCCTTATTATGCGCCAGAGGACTGACCGCTACCGACAAAGGCAGAACGCTTTTTAACTGGTTCAGGTTGATCGGTGCAGACACACGCCATGACATGACGGTTACAGAGCTTCTGCATGGCACGGGCCAGCCCGAAAGAGTCTCTCATTTTCTGTGGATTCCACTTTGTATTGCAGCATTAAATACCCATCCAGACACAGCTTGCGCCTGCCTGTTTCAAAGAGTGCTTAAAGATACTTTTATGCGTCAGCGCAAGAGCTCCGATTTGCTGCTGCCCTGCCATGACATGGGAAAAGTGCTGCCACAGCCGGCTCTGGACTGGCTTACTCGACATAATGTCAAGATACTCACACGGGAACGTGTTATCGGCCTGCAACTGAACCAGAATGAAATCACCGGCATCATTACCAGCCGCCAGACACTGCCGGCTGAACAGGTGGTTCTTGCCACTAATGCCTGGAGTGCTGCTCAACTTATTGAGAGCATTCCCGGTCTGAGCAGGCTCCATAAAAACCTGCTGCAATTCGACTATGAGTCCATCACCACGGTTTTTCTCCGGTATGCCAAAGCCGTTATGCTTGATCCGGTCATGCAGGGTTATGCCGACAGATTTACCCAGTGGGTATTTGATCGCAGGATTACCGGTCAGCCTGAAATGATTGCGGCGGTTATCAGTGCGGATAGCAGATACTCAAATATGGACAAAGATGAGCTGGTAAAGACGGTCATCGATGATATAAAGACGGTCAGCAAATTACCGAATGAGCCGACAGACAGTCTGGTAGTTCGCGAGAGACGGGCCACATTTTCGGCGACTCCGAAAATGGAAAGGCTGCGTCCGACCAACACAACTGCCCTTAACGGTCTGCTACTGGCCGGTGATTACACGCAAACCGGATACCCCGCAACCCTGGAAGGCGCAGTCATGAGCGGCCGGCAGGCCGCAGACGAGATTCAGAAGCTGGCTGTCAGGACGGACTGATGGATACCATGATTCCCGACGACTACATGCCGCAAAAAAATTGCCTGAGAGATCAGATTATTCTGATAACCGGGGCCGCAGGTGGCATCGGCGCAACGGTCAGCAGGACTTTTGCCCACTACGGCGCAACCGTTATTTTACTGGACAAGGACGTAAAGGGGCTGGAGTCCTTATCTGATGAGATTGAAGATGCCGGTGATGTCCAGCCCGCACTCTATCCGATGAACCTTGAAGGTGCCAAAGACCAGGATTATGCGGATCTCGCCAGCGTTATCGAAAAGGAATTCGGCCGACTCGATGGCCTGCTGCATAACGCCGCAAGGCGTGATCCGCTGACCCCACTGTGGCGTATCCAGCTTGAAGATTGGTTTGAAATATTACAGGTTAATCTAAATGCTCCATTCATGCTGACATGCGCCTGCCTGGATCTTCTGAATGCTGCACAGCACCCTTCAGTTGTATTTACCACTGACCATCAGTCACGCAGGCATCATGCTTACTGGGGGGCCTATGGTATTTCCAAACATGCTGTCGATGGCCTGATGAAGACTTTTGCTGATGAGCTGGAAAATCAGTCGCCAATACGGGTTAATGCGATTGATCCGGGGCCGGTCAAAACCAGTATGCGCGTAAAAACCTATCCTGGACTGGATCCAGACACAATGACCAGCCCCAAAGACATTATGGACAGCTATGTATATCTGATGGATGAGAGCAGCCGGAATGTGAATGCGCAGACAATTCACGCACAGACACGCATATAGAACGACAGCAATCACCTGCTCAATGTAAATTAATACCTGCAGAACCAGTCAACCAATCCGGGTGCCATCCCGGTGGCGTATGGCGATCACGCAGGACTGTGGTACATTGTCACTGCCACGTGGAAAGCTGCTGCCCCCTCTCTCTCCTGGATGCTGGATACCCACGAAAACCGTTTTATAGTCAGCACTCCAGGTGATGCCGGTCACCTCGGATTCACGCGGGCCGACCAGAAACCTTTTGATTTCGCCCGTTTCAACATCACCAATTAATAGCTGGTTATTACCCATGCCGGCAAAATTACCCTGATTAGAATAGTTACCATCTGTCCCGATCCATAAATTACCCAGGGTATCAAATGCCAGACCATCCGGAGAGTTAAACATATTATCGGAATGGATATTCGTCGAACCTGAACGCCCGTCCCGATGTACTTCGGGATTACCCGCCAATACAAACAAATCCCAGATAAATGTATTGGCGGCATGGTCTTTACCTTCAGGTCGCCAGCGTACAATTTGACCATAAAGATTACGTGCCCTTGGATTCGGCCCGCCAACCGGGGTTTCATCACCACCCTGATTGGTTTTAACACCTCGATTTATGTTATTGGTCAAACAACATAAAACCTGTGAGTTATCAGGGCTGGCGGCAACCCATTCAGGGCGATCCATCGTCGTGCCACCTGCTTTGGAGGCTGCCATGCGGGTATGCAGGGCAATTTCCGCTTTTGACATGCCTGTCGTTTCAGGAATCAGTGGCAGCCACTCACCTTTTTCATGACCGTAAAAACGGGCAACATACAACGTGCCACGGGTCAATAATTCATGGTTGTTTTTGCTGTCGGACCGATATTGGCCATCACTGACAAAACGATACAAGTATTCGCCTCGCTCATCATCACCCATATAGACCACCACACGCCCGTCCGCCGCGATGACCAGCTCGGCATTTTCATGCTTGAATCGGCCCAGTGCTGTCAGCTTGCGGGGTTTGGATTTCGGGTTTGCCGGATCAATTTCCACGACAAAACCGGCCCGGTTAGGTTCATTCGGATGCCTACCAACATCAAAACGCTCATCGTATGTTGCCCAGCGATAGCCCCGGTCCTGGCCGCTGATACCGTACCGCTTCATGGCATCATCAGGCTGGAAGTTCGGATCAATCGAAGAAAAATAGCCATTAAAGTTTTCTTCACAAGCCAGATAAGTGCCCCATGGCGTACGACCACTGCCACAGTTATTCCAGGTCCCCAGGGCCTCGATACCTTCCGGGTCCGCCGCTGTTTTCATGGCCGGATGCCCACGCAGCGGGCCGGTAATCTCAAAAGCGGTATCCGGCGTAATTTTGCGATTGTAGGGAGAATCCCTGACGACCCGCCACTGGCCATCTTTTTCGACCAGCTCCACAATACAGACACCGTGAGCTGCCTTACCCTTGCGTACATCATCAGCAGTTTCCGGCTGTCTGGAGGCACGATTACCATAAATCAGGCCGCGATTGATGTACTCATTATTGACCGCCAGTAAATTCCGGCCATCGGTCGTTATAAACAGGGCCATGCCGTCATTGTTGTCACCAAAAGCCAGTTCCTGACTTTGTCCGGTACCCCGGCTGCTGTCATCGAAATCAATGCCCTGGCTCCACAAGGGGTCTCCCCATTTCACAACCACCTGCCAGTCAAAGCCCGGCGGCAGAGTTATCGTATCGGCCGTACTGGCTTTAACGGACTCAAAAGAGTCGATAAAACGCACCGATCCCTGCGCTGTGCGACCAGAAGCGGACATCGTGACGCCAATGCCAACCAGAAAAGAAGATAAACCCAGGCGGACGGATCGAGAGAGAAAATCCCTTCGACTCAAGGCCCCATCAAGGATTTTTTCAAAATCAGAACTTTCCGGTCTGGAACTGATAGTTTCATCCAAACTATCGGCAGACAGGCATACACGTCCGCTGATTTCTTCAGTCATGGTTGCTAAACCCCAAAACAGAAAATCAATCTCATATCTTTATCCGGTGTTCAGAATAATACCGGTCCGCTGCAGGCATGTTCCCATACCGCGACCTCGTGCTGGCTGGCAATGGCCGAAATCAAGGGTACTGAAACCCGTTTCCGACAGGTCGAACCCGGGTAGATCAGAACCGTGTCGAATATCAGCAACAAAATTATACTAAACTCTGCTAGAATCCGCACTCTGGGTTTTTAGCGCCATCTTTGGAATGTAGCTGAATTGAGGCATTTTCATGTTCGATAAACTTGCCGGACACCTGTCAGAGGTTACTCGCCGACTACGCGGACAGGTCCGCATTACGGAAACCAATATCCAGGATGATCTGCGGGAAGTGCGAATGGCTTTGTTGGAGGCCGATGTTGCCCTGCCCGTTGTTAAAGACCTGATAGAAAAAATCCGCGAGCGTGCGGTGGGTCAGGAAGTTTTACAAAGCCTGACTCCGGGCCAGACTCTGGTCAAAATCGTGCAGGACGAGCTGGTCACCATTATGGGCGAGGCCAATGAACAGCTCTCACTCAATACTGCACCGCCTGCCGTTGTGCTGGTAGCCGGCCTGCAGGGAGCAGGCAAAACAACGTCAGTTGCCAAACTTGCCCGCTTTCTCGCAGAAAGGCACAAGAAAAA
This sequence comes from Gammaproteobacteria bacterium, assembly GCA_022825085.1. Taxonomy (GTDB): domain Bacteria; phylum Pseudomonadota; class Gammaproteobacteria; order JAJDYQ01; family JAJDYQ01; genus JAJDYQ01. The sequence goes on along the minus strand of JAJDYQ010000042.1, from coordinate 17,834 downwards.
GGTCATGACAGTCAGCTGTGATGTCTATCGACCCGCAGCAATCGATCAGCTACAGACGCTTACGATGCAGGCAGGCACCGATTTTTTCCCATCTACCAGCAAAGACAAACCGATCGAAATTGTCAGCAATGCAATCCGGCAGGCCAGAGTATCGGCCACCGATGTGCTGCTGGTGGATACCGCCGGTCGCCTACATGTTGATGGGGAAATGATGAATGAAATCAAGAAGTTACACACAGCCTGCAATCCGGCAGAAACCCTGTTTGTTATCGACAGCATGACCGGACAGGATGCCGTCAATACGGCCAGAGCATTCAATGACGCCTTGCCTCTGACCGGCATCATACTGACCAAGGCAGATGGTGATGCCCGTGGCGGCGCGGCACTATCCACTCGTTATATTACAGGTAAGCCTGTCAAGTTTATTGGCATGGGTGAAAAAATTGAAGCCCTGGAGCCATTCCATCCGGACCGTATTGCATCCCGCATTCTCGGCATGGGCGATGTAGTCAGTCTGGTCGAAGAGGTTCAGCAAAAAGCCGACCACGAAAAAGCTGCCAAACTGGCCAGAAAAATGAAAAAGGGCGGGGCCTTTGACCTGGAAGACCTGCGCGATCAATTACAGCAAATGCTGGGCATGGGAGGCCTGAATGCCTTGATAGATAAAATGCCGGGCATGGGCAAACTACCGGAAACCGCCAAAGCACAGATGAATGACAGACAACTTCAACATATGGTCGCGATTATCAACTCAATGACCCCGAAAGAAAGGCACATCCCCACCCTGATTAACGGCTCCCGCCGCAAGCGCATAGCACAGGGATCCGGCACCTCGATCCAGCAGGTCAATCAGGTGATGAAGCAATATAAGCAAATGTCCAAAATGATGAAAAAGATGGGCAAAAGTGGTGGCATGGCCGGAATGATGCGGGGGCTGGGCAGCAAAATACCGGGGGGACTGCCATTTTAGTTTTCGCAATTATGGCAAAAAAGTGACCGAGTTGAGGTATGATGACCTGACATTACGGCAAACAATCGGAGCGATGCCCATGCTAAAACTCATTCAGACAACTTCTTTCGCGGTACTGGTTACGGTCGGCATTAGCCCCATTCACGCATGGTGGAATGAAAACAACGGCGGCTGGAATCACCTCCCCAATGGCAATGCCGTCCCCGGATATGACCGGCAGGGATACTCAGGCTCCCACGGCAAAGACTGGAAGCCCTGGAAAGACAGCCGGTGGAAAGGCTGGCGAGCGCCATGGAGCAATGATGGCAGCCGCTGGGGGTCGGGGCCCTGGAATTCCTTCGGTGAATCTTTTGGCGACCTGATGGGAGAAGTCGAAGTCGATACCAATATCAGGGTCAAAGGCAAGACATCCGGCAGCGGTGAAACTGAAGGTAAAACCTGGAATTATGGCTATTCCAATAGCCAACGGGCATACCAGCCACAGGCTTACAGGCCCGCACCCTATGCCTACAGGCCATATACACCCTATCCTTACTATCACCAGCCACAGGCTTTTCCATACACGCCCTATCCCCCGCAACGGCGCTATTAAATGACGGCTGGCCGCGGATAAAAACGGGATCCGGAGCAGGCATCAACGCAACAAAGTCAGGATCGGGCAACCAATAGCGCTTCAACAACCTGTCGAAGCAATATAATGACGAGCATGGACAGCAAACAGCTCCCATCGAGTATCGGCCTGACCTCATACCTGAAGAGGGGTTGCCAAAGCCTCAATATGCTGTTACATTAACAAAGTCGGTAGTCTGGCTGGATGGCGAAATTGCTTCTACCAATGCAGAGGCATCACCTGATAATGGCATATTGGATGTCCCGTGCCTGGTCTGCGCCTGATGAGAAAGGCGCACAAGAAAAATCCCCTCTACCGATAGACGAAACCATTTTTTTACCCGCATTGCAGCGAGGTATGTTTTTACAATCATGTTATCGCCGGGATTCATTTTCCTGATTTTCACGATCAGCTCGTTTCTGGGCCGTTACCGTGAGGCTGGTCTGTCAGCCATCCGGAACGGTTGCAAATATATGACAACTATTGCTGTTGACAAGCCAGCTGAAGTGACCAACTCCACGGAAACACCTGTTCCGGCACCAATTAGAGAGCCCGACTATGAAAAGAATGTTAATCAACGCAACCCAGCAGGAAGAGCTGCGCGTTGCAATGGTCGATGGTCAGTACCTTTACGATCTGGACATCGAACGCACCGCAAAACAACGCAAAAAATCCAATGTATATAAGAGCAAAATAACCCGTATTGAACCCAGTCTGGAAGCCGCCTTTGTCAGCTATGGCGAAGAGCGGCATGGTTTTCTGCCCTTTAAGGAAATTTCCCGCAACTACTTTAAGCCTGAAGCCAAAACGGAGGGACGCCCTTCGATCAAGGATGTCATTGAAGAAGGCCAGGAAATCATTGTTCAGATTGACAAGGAAGAGCGCGGCAATAAAGGGGCAGCGCTAACCACCTTCGTCAGTCTGGCCGGGCGTTATCTGGTGATGATGCCGAATAATCCCCGCGCAGGCGGAGTATCCAGACGTATTGAGGGTGAGGAGCGCGGTCAGGTTCGTGAAGTATTGAGCGATCTGGATATACCTGACGGTTCAGGAGTTATCGTCAGAACCGCCGGAGTCGGGCGCTCATCCGAGGAGCTGCAATCCGATCTGGACTATCTGAAGCAAGTCTGGTCGGCAATTGAAGGCGCTGCCCGGGAAAACAAGGCACCGTTTCTCGTTTATCAGGACAGCAATATCATTATCCGGGCACTACGCGATAACTTCCGCAATGATATCAGCGAAATCCTGATTGACGCCCCGGAAATATACGAAGAAGCCCGTGACTTTATCAAGCAGGTCATGCCCCATCACCTGGACAAGTTACAGCTCTACAAAGAAGAGACTCCGCTGTTCAGCCGCTACCAGATAGAAAGCCAGATTGAAAGTGCATTCCGCCGCGAGGTACGCCTGCCGTCAGGTGGCCAGATTGTCATAGATCACACCGAAGCCCTGACATCCATTGATATCAATTCGGGCCGGGCCACCAAAGGCAGCGATATTGAGGAAACTGCCTTAAACACCAACCTGGAAGCCTCGGATGAGATTGCCCGTCAATTGAGACTCCGTGACAGTGGTGGTCTGATTGTTGTCGATTTTATTGACATGGGAGCCAACCGTAATCAGCGCACGGTTGAAGAACGTATGCGCAAGGCTTTATCGGCGGATAAGGCCAGAACCCGTATTGGCCGGATCTCACGGTTTGGCCTGCTTGAAATGTCACGACAGCGGCTGCGCTCATCGCTTGATGAATCGAACTATCATACCTGCCCCCGTTGCAACGGTCAGGGTACGATTCGCAGCGTGGAATCACTGGCACTATCGATATTGCGCCTGATTGAAGAAGAAGCGATGAAAGAAAGTACCAGCCGCGTGGTCGCCCAGGTTCCGATCAGTGTGGCAACTTTTCTGCTCAATGAAAAACGGCGCTCCATTACGCTCCTTGAGAGCCGCCACAACATCGAGATCATACTGGTTCCAAATGTGTCACTGGAAACACCTCGCTATGAAATCACACGCGAACGCTCTGATGAGGCGGTGCAGAATGATGCTCGCAGTTACAAACAGGCCCATGATTTCTCGGTAGCTGAAGATGCTCCACGGTCCGGAGAAAAGGCTCCCCCTGCTCTTGAGCCGGCCATAAAAAATATACAGCCAGTTGCTCCGGTGATCCATGAGCAACCCGAAGCAGAAGAAGAAAGTAAAGAACAGGCACCAGGGCTGATCAAGCGCCTGTTTGGCAGTATCTTTGGTGACAACAAAGAGGAAGAGCAAAAACCTCGCCGTGGTCGTTCAGGCAATCGGCGTGGCGAGCGCCGACGCTCAGGCAGTCGAAGTCGTCGCCGCAGTCCGGCTGGCCGTCAACAGTCCGGCAAAAGAGGTTCGAACCCAGGTAGCCCACAGGAAGCCCGGCAGGATAGTGATTCACAAAAGAAAGAAAATCGGGACCAACAACAAAAGAGGCGTGACTCGCGTAATAAAAGCCGCAATCCGAAAAAGACAGAACACCAGAAACCTGAACAGGCGCACTCAGACCAAAAGCCAACCAAAAGCCCGGGTGGTCAGGCGGCCACAGCAGAATCTCCGAACAATACATCCGATAAAAAACAGCGTAGTCCGGGACGCAGGCGTGGACAGCGGCGCAACAGCAATGAAGCAGCCGCCAGTAACCGATCACAAGGCAACGGTAGCTCCAGCCAACGGGAGAACACAAACTCTGGAAACCGTGCGGGCAAACCTGATACCGACGAAGCAAAACAACCCGTGACCGCCCGGGAGAAAAAAGCTGACCCTGTCGTAACAGAGTAAATCCTGCCAGTTGAGTGTCCGGCTACCTACCGGGCACTCAACTTATGTCCGGCAATAATATCATCCAGCAAGCCACGTGAACCGGACTCAACCATATCCAGAACAAGGTCAAAACCATCGGCACCACCATAATACGGATCAGGCACCTCCTGCCGACCCACATCTGGAGCGTATTCCAGAAACATATGCAGCTTGTGCCGGTGCTGCACGGGACACTGCGAGGAAAGGGTGTCATGATTGTCACGATCCATCGCCAGTATATAGTCAAAATCCTCAAAATCGCTTTGTTTAATCTGCCGCGCCTGTAAATCAGATATATCCAACCCCCGCCGACGCGCAGCGGACTGAGCCCGCTGATCAGGAGGCTCACCTGTATGATAGGCATGAGTCCCGCAGGACTCGATAACAATATCATCAGCATAGCCGGCATCTCTTACCAGTTGGCGAAAAACACCATGGGCAGTTGGCGATCTGCAAATATTACCCATACAACAAAATAGAACTTTTATTTTCATACGTTAAGTCACCTTCACTCAGTCATGTAACGCCTCGCATGAACGACTAACGGAAGCACAGATCATTTGAGGGAATCCGATCACATGCAATTGTTAGAGCTCATTTTCGAAGCCGAACTCGGGATCACGTTCTGGATGAGTCGTGCCGAAATACAACGAAACACGTTTATTAAGTTTATCTGTATCTATTACAGAACGTATTGACTCTGAGCATACTGCTTCGCTATCGCTCCTGCCAACGACAAAGAAAGCATACTGCGTGGTGCCAGTAATTTGATGCAGATCTTCCGTATAGCAACCTGTTTTCGGATCAATTCTGAGCTCGTGTTTTTTACTTCTACCATCGCCGGCGTACGCAGCAAACTTTTTTATGTCAGGTTTAAACTCTGGGTACCAATGTGGCATAAATTTGATCTCTCCTATCAGCAAAATTTGCTCCGAGTTACAAAGGACTATATCGGGACGATATCTCGGACTTCCCTTGTCGTAATACATTAGCCCAGGCTCTACATAGACTTCTATCTCCTTTAATTCAGATCGAATCGCGCAATATAAGGCTGCCTGCAGGCAACGCTCAGTGGTGATCTGACCAGCCTTATAGTCGCGGGCAATTGAACCGCACCAGATTTTGTTAATCATATTTATGTTCAAGTTATCCATGTGCTCTAACGTTTATAACTCAGCCATGCCGCTTTCTGCGTCGGCTGGAGTGCCTTGTTGGACGCTTTTAATGATGCCTTTTGTTGTCCGGGTACAACATTTGCTAGCCATGCTATACATCAGTCGTGAGTTCATTCGCGATCAGCTCTGCTTGCTTCAGCACTGTTTCTGTTGCCAGTTTTTGCATATCCGGTGGATAGCCATACTGCCTCAGTGTGCGTTTGATAATTACTTTTAATTTGGCTCGAACACTTTCTTTTATTGCCCAGTCTATCGAAGTGTTTTGTTTTACACGCTCTGTCAGAACCACAGCCAGTTCTCTTAGTTTATCGTGTTGCATCAGCTCTTGAGCACTTTCATTATCGGCAACAGCCGTATAGAAAGCGTACTCATATTCGGTTAACTCAAGCTCCTTGGCCTCATCATCCATACTCATAATTTCTTTGCTTAGCTTAATCAGTTCATCCATGACTTCAGCAGCAGTTAATACCTTGGCATGATATTTCTTGATGGTATTTTCCAGCATTTCCATCAGTGATTTACTTTTCACTAAATTTTTTCTTGAGCGGGATTTTAATTCATCATTGAGTAACTTCTTCAATACTTCCAATGCAACATTCTTATGCTCCATGCCTTTAAGTTCCAGCAAAAATTCTTCAGACAAAACTGAAATATCCGGCTTTTTAATTCCTGCCGCATCAAAAACATCAATCACTTGCTCAGAAACCAGGGCTTGATCGATGATCTGCCTGATTGTGGACTCTATCTCTTCATCACTTTGCCCCGCGCCTGTCGCATCAAACTTGACCAGACGCGCTTTCACTGCCTGAAAAAATGCCACCTGATCTTTAATATCCATGGCTTGTTCATGGGGTATTGCAATAGCAAAGGCTCTGGATAAAGCAGTGACTTGATCCACAAAACGCTTTTTGCCATTTTCCAGACCCAGAATATGATCTTCCGCTGCCAAAATAAGCGACAGCTTCTGTGCTGTATTGGCGACAAAATAATTTTCATAGGCAAAGCCCCCGCCATCATTGGAGAACAACTGGGAAACCACTTCCAGCTTTTCCAGCATTAGCTCCACAGCTTGTTCCTGTAAAATGGCAGGGTCGCCTTTTCCACCTGCATCCGAATAAAAAGACAGGGCTGCTTTCAGATCAGAGGCTATTCCCAGATAATCCACAATCAAGCCGCCTGGCTTATCCTTGTAAACCCGATTAACCCGTGCAATTGCCTGCATCAGGTTATGCCCTTTCATTGGCTTATCAATGTACAGGGTATGCAGGCTCGGAGCGTCAAAGCCCGTCAGCCACATATCCCGAACGATTACCAGTTTAAGCGGATCATCAGGATTCCTCATTCTCTCTGCCAGGGTCTTTCTTTGTGCTTTGGTAGTGTGGTGTCTGGCAATTTCGGGGCCATCCGATGAACTGGAAGTCATTACCACTTTAATCACGCCCTTATCCAGATCATCCGAATGCCACTCAGGTTTGATTTTGATAATCCGGGCATAGAGTTCAACAGCAATGCGGCGACTCATGGAGACAATCATGCCCTTGCCATCAAACACCTTCTGGCGTTCTTCAAAATGGCTAACTATATCTCTGGCGATATTTTTGATGCGATTTTCACTGCCAATTAACGCCTCTAACTGTGTCCACCTGTTTTTGGCTTTTTGCGTTTCAGTCAGATCATCCTGTGCCAGTTCGTCATCCAGTGCCTTAACCCATTACTTCCCCTCTTTGCTCAAATTGACTCTGGCAAGACGGCTTTCATAATAGATACGCACCGTTGCCCCGTCTTCTACCGCCTGAGCAATATCATAGACATCGATATAATTTCCAAATACCGCCGGCGTATTGGTATCGGTGCTCTCTATTGGTGTACCTGTGAAGCCAAGACAGGTCGCATTAGGCAAGGCATCGCGCATATATTTAGCAAAGCCATAGACGACTTTTTGACCCACCACATTACCCTGTCCATCCTTATCATCAATAGTTTTTGCCTTAAAGCCGTACTGGGTGCGGTGGGCCTCATCAGCTATAACTACAATATTTTTACGCTCGGACAAGGTATCAAATTTATTACCCTCATCAGGCTGGAATTTTTGAATAGTGGAGAAAATCACCCCGCCAGAGGCAACCTGCAATAATTCTTTGAGTTGATCACGATTTTCCGCTTGACTGGGTTGCTGGCGTAACAGTTGAGTAGAGGCAGCAAAGGTATCAAACAGTTGATCATCCAAATCATTGCGGTCGGTAATGATTAAAATCGTGGGATTATCCAGCTCCAGCACTATCTTACCCGTATAGAAAACCATGGATAACGATTTGCCACTGCCTTGAGTGTGCCATACTACGCCGCCTTTACGGTCACCTTTGGGTTGGCTTTTTACGCCTGTCAGACCATAGCTGGCCGGGTCCTCCATTACCTGACTGACAGGTGTTTGTTTTTCTAATAGCCTGTTGTTGACATGCCCTGTTGCCCGCAAGGTTGATTCCACCGCACGATTAACCGCATGGTATTGATGATAGGCTGCCAGCTTTTTCTGCGTTTTAATTGTCATCGCACCTGTTTTGGGGTCTTCGTTTCTGGATTTCTCGAATACAATAAAATGACGAATCAAATCCAGCAGAGTCTGCTTCGTCAGCATTCCTTTAATCAGGGTTTCCAACTGGCTGACCAAATGCGAGGCTTCCTCTTTGCCATCAGCGGTTTTCCAGCTCATAAAACGGCTGAGTCCCGCCGACAATGGACCCGCCTTCGCTTCCAGACCATCCGAAATAATCATAAAGGCATTTGTGGTAAACAGGCCGGGAATGGTTTGTTGATAAGTTTGCAGTTGTTGATAGGCAGATTGAATCGTGGCATTTTCATCGGCGGCATTTTTCAGCTCAATCACTATCAGGGGCAAACCGTTGACAAACAGCACCACATCGGGGCGTTTATTTACTCCGTTTTCAATCACGGTCAACTGATTTGCCACTAAAAAATCATTGTTTTCGGGATTGGCAAAGTCCACCAGCCACACCAGAGCACCCCGCTGATTACCTTCCTTTTGAATCGATACCTTCACCCCTTCGGTCAGCAGTCGGTGAAAGGTCTCGTTATTGGTGAGTAATTCAGGGGAATGGATGCGGGAAACTTCTTTAATGGCTTCCTGTTGCGCCTCATAAGGAATACCGGGGTTAATTCTGGCAACCGCATCAGTCAAACGAGAGATTAATAAGACCTCATCAAAACTGCGTCGTTGCGGGTTGTCGGAATCAGGGGCAATGTCGGGGGCATAAATGTATTCATAGCCCTGTTTTTTCAGTAGTTCAATACAGAATGTTTCGATGTCATTTTCAGTGATTCGGTTCATGCTTCAGTCTTGTTTGTCAGCATGTGTATTATCAGCCGGATAAGCGTTTCTTTTTGTTTGGGATCGGACTCTGCAACCAGTAAAGTTAAAGCGGCCAACCCGGTGTCATTGATAACCGCCTCACCCTGGGCATTGAATAAGCGACCATTCCGATTGAGAAAATCCACCAACAGGAAAGCACCACTGCGTTTATTGCCATCAGAGAAGGGATGGTTTTTCACTACAAAATAAAGCAAATGTGCGGCTTTACTTTCAATGCTGGGATAAGCGGGTGCGCCGAAGACGCTCTGTTCCAGATTGCCGAAAATACCTGCCAAACCTTCGGCCCGGGGATTGGCAAACAGGTCGGTTGCCTCCTGACGGGCCATTAAATCCGCTTTTAATATCCTCAATGACTGCATCGCTTCTTCGGGGCTCGGTAAAATACCGCCTGCCTGACCTTTCGGTTCTTCCAGCAGGCCCTCATCATAGCGTTGTAACCATAAGAAAGTTTGCGTGTAACGACTGATAATTTCAGTTAAGCCGCGCCCTGCATCCAGCGTGAGTTCATCTGATTGAGCTGTTTTTTCAATCAGTTTCAGGGCTTGTTGCAAGGCTTTGGCATTTTGTTCAAAGCGTTTTTGGTGCAGGCTGTAGCCTTGTATTAAATACTCCTTAAGTCGTTTTGTTGCCCAGATACGGAACTGTGTGCCTTGCTGAGATTTAACCCTATACCCTACCGAAATAATGACATCAAGGTTGTAATGCTCAACTTGATACATTTTGCCATCGGCGGCAGTTTTAGCAAATTTTGCGACAACTGCCTTCTTTTGTAACTCGCCTTCCTTGAAAACATTATTAATATGTTTACCGATGGTTTTAATATCTCGATCAAATAGTTGAGCAAACTGTTGGCGATTTAACCAGACTGTATCCTGCTCAAAACGGACATCCACTTGAGTTTGCCCATCTTCGGTTTGGTAAATTTCGATGGCGTTTTGCTTATCCATGGCTGGCTACCCTGATTTCACCGCTCATAAGTTTAGGCAGGAGTGTATCACGGAGGGATTCGAGGGTGCGGATTTGACCACAGTTTTTTATTACCTTGTCGTTAATTGGTTTTACTTCGGATTCAAATTCGTTTGCCAAACCTTCAGGAGAAATTACTATTTCCATCTGCTGAAAATCTCCCTTACTGATAGAACCAAATACTGTTCCCTCATCATTGAATTTTTGTATTTCTGCCATTAACGACTTAAGCTTAAAGTATGTGTAGGTATAAGAATCATGATTGTTTTTATACCTAAAAGCGGCAACACCACGACCGATACAGCATTCTTTCTCTGCCATATTTTGTGCCCCTACAGGAGCTCTTACGCTAATCAGTGTATCAAGTGGCTGTGCTAATCGCTTTGGTTCTGTTGTATAAACTCGCTCAGACGGAAATCGAAAACCAAAATCGGCATTACCTTGAAACATGGGCATACCAATTTTATCTTCATTAAATGTACTTCCTTTTGGCGATTGTCCCATTAAAAAGTCAAATTCATCAGGTAGTACTCCTTCCTCCCAATCCTCCTGCGCCTCTTCCACAAACCACTGGCGAAACAGCGTTTCGGCCATTTGTTCAAGGGTTTTGTTCTGGCGGTGGAGCAGGTCGATTTTGTCGTCTAAACTGCTGAGCACTTCGGCGATGGCTTTTTGTTCGGTTGGTTCTGGAAATTCCCATTTTTGCTCACTAATAAACTCCCAGTCAGCACGAGGCATTCTCGTGCCAGATGAACCAGAATAGCTTAAATCAATAAATTCCTGATTCGCAAAAAAGTAAAATAGAAAGTTTTTATTATTGTCAGATTTTGGTTTTACTACCCAAATATCCGTCGAACAAATACCTGAGAAATTTGGCCTATATAATTTTCTAAAATATGGTCGTAATTTACCAAACAGAAAAGAGTCAGAATCAAATCGATATTTATTGCTGGCAATTGTTGTAGAGTCACCAATGCCTTGTATCCGTAAATCGCCTTCAGCAATATGCTCTAATGCAATATATGGGAGAGATTCCTGCCCAACTTTCCAAATGTCCTTCGCTAATTGTGCAACTTCTTTTAATGATTTTTCCTGCCAATCCCACAAAATTTCCACCAGGTCCGCAGAAATAGCGTTGTAAAAACTTTCCGAAATAGTATTTATGTTGACTATATCTACCTTATAGGGCAGGTCAGACTCATTGAATTCTTCTTCCAAAGCGTTAATAGCTCTTCGGTGTATATCACCGGCATCAATCGCCAAATCCAGGTCCGAGGCATGTTTTGCCTGCCAGCTAACACGAGAACCAAAGGCATATACGCGCACGCCTGCCGGCAGATGCGTCTTGAGCGCATGTTCTATCACGTCAGCATGGGCATCCTCAATATCGATGGGCCTACTGCTTATCATTGCGCTCTGTCAACTCGGCTAATAATGCCCTTGCTTCTTGTAAAAAATCGGGAATAGCATTAAATACATGATTGGCTATATCTTCATTGTAGGTATGAGAGGTTGCGCTTCTATTGGAGCGATATTCTTTCCAGTCTGACCATTCTCCAATAATCAGACCTTTTTCATAGGCCCTGCGGATGATGCCCCGGAAATCCATTTCTTTTAGCTCTTCAGGATTGGCCTCTGTATTTTCAAGATAACGCCTGATCATTTTTTGACTGAGGTCGTAGGTAAATTCAAACCGCTGAATGCAGGAGTCTTTTACAAATTCATTCGGGTTTCTTTCATATTCATCCAGCGCCCGTACAAGTGCATGAATAGCTTTTTCCAATGGTTCTAATATCAGTTTCATACTGTATTTCCCCTGTAGTTCACCTTCGCCAGATTCTCCAAAATTCGCTGGTTAAATGTGGCTTCTTCTTTTAGCCGTGCTTCAAATTCGGCTTTTAAGCCACCAAAGCGTTCGCCAAAATCAAAATCATCAACATAGGTATCAATCGCTCTTGAGTCAAAAAGAATGGCTTTTTCTATCTCGCCATAAGCAGAAAAAATATCTGTTATTTCTTTTAGCTGTGCATCAGAAAAGCCATATTTCATTTTTCAGCCTTAAGTTTTTGATATAAATCTCTCACTATTGGATAGAATCCACCGAGTATGTAATCTACGGTTTCGTCTAGTATTTTATCGCTGTAAGTATGACTTGTCAGGTTTCTTTTTTTCAGAGCCTCCATCCAATGTTCGGCATCGGTAATGATTTCATCCTGAAAGGCTTGTCGAATGGCTTTTTTAGGATTCTTGACATCATCATATCCTTCATTTTCCAGATAATCCCTTAAGACTTTCCATGAAAGTTCAATCAAGATTTCAAAGCGTTGAAGAATGCCTTCCTTTTCCAGATTTGAAAATGAAAGCATATCTCTATCTGATAGTTCATCAAGCAGAAGGTATGCTCTTTCAAAGTTTTGAAAACGCTGTTTCCACCTGTTATCGTTGTTCATGGTTTTACCTTCGCCAAGTGCCACTCACTCATCCTCAATTCCTCCAATTTCCGCCTCAATCTCTTCAATACTCGGCAGACTAGATTGAAGTATCTCAGGTAGTTGCCGGGTTAATTGATATTCACTGACTCCTATCGATTGTTGCATGTTTTTGGGGAAATATACAATAGTCCCTTGACGGACTATGTTTATTAGGTATTCTGTGTTTGATAGGGGGCTATCGTTATGTGCGATACAACGATTAGCAATCGTGATTTTTTCAAGAGATTCCCGGACAATGAGACAGCCCGCAGGCATTTTGAGGAACTCAGATGAGGTAGGCATCCTGTCTGTGCATTTTGTTCTCGGACTGACAGAGTGCATCAGTGCAGGCGGATGGGCTTTTATCGGTGTGGTCATTGCAAGAAGCACTTTACGGTACGTTCGGGCACTATCTTTGCCAAGAGCAATGTGGGTCTCGATATGTGATTCTATGCGATTTATCTGATGTTGGTATTACTAGAAGAAGCAGATGGATTTACTTAACGATATTCTTCAATGGGCTAACACACTGCCTGGCTGGCAGCGTGATGCCATGCGTAGACTGTTTCAGCATCCAGAGGGATTGTCTAATCACGATTATGATGAGCTATATACTTTGCTCAAAGTCGCCCATGGTTGCTCCAAGCGAGATAATCTCGTATTCAAACCACTAACCTCTTCTCATTTGTCAGTATCAACTCAATCAAGGCAAAAAGTTATATTGAAAGAGCTCGGTGAGCTAAAACATGTCAATCGAATTGCTCCTGATCAAACATTAAGCTTTTCAAAGGGAATGAATATTATCTATGGTGATAATGGTTCTGGTAAATCAGGATATGTCAGGGTGATGAAAAACGCCTGCCGTTCACGTGACCCATCCGAAAAGATACATCCGAATGTGTATTCCGAAAGCAATGAAACACCAACAGCTATATTCAAGGTTGAACATAATGATACTTCTAGGGACATAACATGGAACCGGGATCAGAGTGTTCCTGATTTATTGTCGAACATATCTGTGTTTGATGATAAATGCGCCAGAAGATATCTAACAGATCAGCAAGAAGTTTATTACCTTCCCTATGGTTTGGACAGGATAGAGAATATGGCACGAGATGTTCTACCAAAGCTAGGGGAACGTCTTTCAGCTGAAATCAATTCCATTGACATAAATAATGACATTGTGTCCCATCTTATCAGAGAGACCAGTGAAACCGAAGTCAGTTATCTGCTCTCGAATCTTAGTCACGAAACTAATTCGGAAACCGTTGAAAAACTTGGGACATTATCAGATGAAGAAGGGAAAAAATGTGAGAGCTTGAGCAAGATGTTGGCGGAACCTGATCCGAATGAAAAGGCCAATCAGCTACAACGCTTTGTTGAACGACTAAAAGGTCTCGCTGAAAATATCAAAAAAGCAAGCCTATCGGTTAATGATGATGCCGTTGCCACATTAAAGAAGTTTGATGATGCGGTGATCGAGGCAGAATCAGCAGAGCAAAATGCCGCTCATGCTCTTCGGGATAAAGATAAAGAATTACTGCCTGGTACAGGCGAGATGCTATGGAAGTCACTGTTCGAGGCTGCAAAAGAATATTCAACTAAAGAGGCTTATCCCGAACCTGAACATGAATTTCCGCATACAGGAGATGGTGCGCTTTGTCCTTTATGCCAATCACCGCTAGATAATAGAGCAGGCGATCGATTAAGACGTTTTGAGGAATATATTAAAAGTAATTTCGCAAAAGCCACTAAAGAAAAGCGCAATCTGCTAGATGCAGAGATCAGAAAAGTTATGCAAATTAAAAATCTTCAAATAGTCCCAGAACAGGCGTTATCCGATGAAATCAGTGATATTAATATTATACAGGTGATTAAAAATTATAAGGAAAGCATAGATAAAAGAATAAAATGGATCCTTGATGCGGATACGCCGATTACTCATCAATGGGATGAGCTACCTGTGCTGACCGATAATCCAGTTGGTATTATTCGTAAACTGGCAGCACAAAAGCTCCAGGAAGCTCGCACCTTGATCAAATCTATGAATGATAAATACAAAAAGACATTGGAAAAAAAATATCATGCTTTGAAAGCGCGTAAAAAATTACACCAATCATTAAATGCTGTATATAAACAGATAGAGAACATGAAAAAAATTAAGTGTCTGGAAGGTTGCAATATAGATTTACAAACAAATAAATTCTCTAATAAATCAAAAGAGTTGGCGAGTAAAGCAGTAATGAAAGAATTTCAAAAGGCTTTAAAAGATGAATTCGATAAATTTCAAGTGAAGAATATTCAAATCGAACTCAAAGAGGAGAGTCGCAAAGGAAAATCTTTCTATCGGATACTATTAAAAGCCTCAACTAATTGTAATATCTATGAAATATTGAGCGAGGGCGAGCAACGAATCATTGCTTTAGGAGCATTTCTGGCTGAGCTATCCTTGGTGAATCATTCAGGTGATATAGTTTTCGACGACCCTGTGTCATCTCTCGACCACAAGTATAGATATCGTGTTGCCAAACGCCTTGCTGAGGAAGCTAAGAATCGACAAGTTATTGTTTTTACACATGATATCGTGTTTTTTCATCAACTTCTGACAGCATCAGAAGATCTGGCAAAAAATGAAAAGAAGTACGACTATAAGATTTCTCATCTGGATCGAAGTACTGAATATGTCGGTTATGTCCACAAGGATCTTCCATTGGTGCATCGGAAGTATCAGGCATGTATGAAAGAACTTAAGAAGCAATTTTTGGAAGTTGAGAATAAATCAAAGAATGAATCTACATGTGATTACGATATCATCAATGATGTACACTATATGTACAACGATCTGCGGGGAATCATCGAGTTGGCAGTGCAAGATGTAGTTTTAGGTGGTGTTGTCCATCGTTTTGATCCACGTATAAAGATAACTGGTTTTCTCAATAAAGTTGTTGGATTTTCCGAAGACGATTATGATAGAATTAGGCGACTCTACAATGCTTGCCATTCGAAAATTAAAGCACATAGCCAACCCTATGGAATGAACACATACCCCACCTTGGAAGACTTCAAGGGAGATATGGAAGAACTGGAATCAATAGTAAAATTGATAACGAAAAGACAAAAGAAATAGAGTACCGGGGCGTGACCTTGGAAGATATACAGCAAGTCATGGAGAAAATCATGTCACATGCTGCCAAGCCTGATAACAGCGAATAATTGCTAATCAGCTGCTTGCTGATTTTGCTCCATAAATAGTCCATTTACTTTTGTAATTTCAACAAGGGACTATTGTATAGAATTCCCAAAATTATCCTGTAAATCAAGAAAATCCAGCAGGTAGGGGTCTTTGAGGTGTAGAGCGATGGATACATCTGTCTTTTCCAGTTTTGCCAATTCCTGGCGTATGACCTGTTCTGGTTGTTTAGCGATGGTGCTGCGCTCAAACAGCATACCATCCATGCGTTCTCGCAGGGTGCGTACCGACCAGCCTTCATGGTTGCTCATTGTTGTGTAAAATTCTAGCTGTATATCATCATCAATTTTGATCAGTTCAACAAAGTGTGACCAGCTTAATTGTTGCGACAGTGTCGCAATCATTTCTTCAGATGGGAAACAGGTATAAAACTTTGCCATGCGAGTTAATGCGGAATAACTGAAACCTTTGCCAAATTCATTGCTGAGGTGTTGACTTAATTGCCGGATAGTTTGTTTGCCATAATCAGCCCGGTGATGGTCTAAAATTTGACATTGAATCCGCTTGCCAATCTGCCAATAGGTTAGCGTCAAGGTTCTGTTGATCTGTTTAACAACGGTTGATCTTGCCTCACTAATCAATCTCTTGATGTCAGAATAGAGGCTCTGATATGTAGCAGATGATGCTGAAGCCGTGATATCTTTTTCCCTAGTCACCAAGCTTCACCCTTGCCAGATTCTCCAAAATCCGCTGATTCAGTTCAGTTTCTTCTTTTAGCTGTGCTTCAAATTCCGCTTTTAAGCCGCTAAAACGCTCGCCAAAATCAAAATCATCATCTTCCTCTGCCAGAGCTACATAGCGCCCCGGGGTCAGTACATAATCCAGCTCTTTAACCCGCTCTATGGAAGCGGCGCTACAAAATCCCTTGACATCTTCATAATTGCCGTTGGGATTGCGCCAGTTGTGGTAGGTGTCGGCAATGGTTTTAATATCTTGCGCTGAGAGTTCACGGGTACGGCGGTTGATCAAATGCCCCAGATTGCGGGCATCAATAAATAAAATTTCATGGGTGCGATTGCGAAATTTACCATTGGCACGGTTGCGGCTCATAAACCAGAGGCTGGCCGGTATCTGGGTATTTAGAAACAGCTTGGCAGGCAGATTGACAATACAATCAATCAGTCCCGCCTCCACCAGGGCTTTTCTAATTTCACCTTCGCCCGATGTCTTTGAAGTCAGCGCACCTTTCGCCAGGACAAAGCCTGCTTGTCCGCCGGGGGCAAGGTGATAGATAAAGTGCTGTATCCACGCATAGTTGGCATTACCTGCAGGCGGTGTACCGTATTGCCAGCGGCCGTCTTTACGCAGTAGATCACCGCTCCAGTCGCTGATGTTAAAGGGTGGATTGGCGATAATGTAGTCGGCTTTAAGGTCTTTATGGGCGTCGTTTAAAAATGAGCCTTCGTTATTCCATTTCACTTGTGAGCTGTCAATGCCGCGAATAGCCAGATTCATTTTTGCCAGCCGCCAGGTAGTCTGATTGCTCTCCTGCCCGTAGATAGAAATATCATTGATTCTCCCTTGATGTTCGGCAACAAATTTCTCTGATTGCACAAACATCCCGCCCGAACCACAGCAGGGGTCAAGCACTCGTCCTTTATAGGGCTCAAGCATTTCTACCAGTAGTTCAACCACACTTCTCGGTGTATAGAACTGCCCGCCTTTTTTGCCTTCTGCCAGGGCAAACTCACCAAGGAAGTATTCAAACACACTCCCCAGCACATCAGCACTGCGGGACCTGGCATCGCCAAGGGCAATATTGCCAATCAGGTCAATGAGTCCGCCCAGACTGGCAGGATCAAGGTTTTGTCTGGCATAGACCCTGGGCAGTACGCCTTTTAGCGAGGTATTTTGTTTTTCTATAGCATCCATTGCTGCATCAACGGTTGGACCAATCGTCGGCTGTTTGGCATGTGCTTGCAGGTGTGCCCAACGGGCATCCGCTGGCACAAAAAATACGTTTTCAGCCTGATATTCGTCCATGTCTTCAGGATCGGCTCCAGCATACTCACCTTCACCTGCCTTTAGTTTGATGTATAGCTCCTCAAAGGCATCAGAAATGTATTTGAGAAAAATCAAACCCAGCACAACATGTTTGTATTCCGCTGCATCGATGTTTTTGCGCAACTTGTCAGCCGCTCGCCAAGACTGCTTGTCCAGTGACTCTTTCGCTACTTC
>JAJDYQ010000086.1 GCA_022825085.1 Gammaproteobacteria bacterium | reverse complement strand
GAAGTATAGGCAGCCCGCACTTTGATAACATTCGCTTTGTAGGCCAGCATCTGCTCCAGTTGATACCAGCCTGACTGGAGTATCTCACGGTTCAACCCGCTTTTGCCTTTGCCGGCTTTGGTCATGCCTTTTGTGTTCAGGTCTTCCATGTAAACAGTGGTGTACTTGTCGGCTATCGCCTTGCTCGTGTGATGACACCCGTTATACCGCCTTTTCGCTATCTTCTGGCAGGTCTTGCCGAGCAGACGCTTCGCTTTTGACCGGTGGTTGGAACCTTTCACACGTCTGGCTACCATGCGCTGATAACGCTTCTTACGGCATTCCAGCATCCGGCCCCGCTCATCATCCGGCAGCCGATAAACAAAACCATCCGAACAAGTCACCTGACCCACATTCCGGTCAATGCCCACCTCACGAATAGGCCGAGGCTCACCTTTCAGCGCCACTTCAACCATCACATAGGCATACCAGTGACCCAACTCCTGCTTGACAACAACCTGCACCGGCTCGCCATCAGGATAAGGATTCAGTCCCGATAATCCGACCTGACCAATCTTCTGAATGTGCAGGGTTTTGTTGTTGAGCTTGAAAGTTTCTTTAGGACAGGTAAAAGACGGGGTGTGGCTGTAACGACCATGAAAGCGAGGTAATCTACCCTGACCTTTGAAAAACTGCTGGTAAGCCGTCTCTATCGGTTTCAGGGTGTGCCTGACTATCGCAGCCGAATAATCCTGCAACCAGTCCTTTTGATGATTGCGCAGTAACGTGAACAGTTTGTTATTGCTGTACCAGCGATAATCACACTGACCATAAAACACATAATCATCACGCAGCTTGGCCACAAAGTGATTCCAAACATGTTGGCAGGCACCACTCAAAGCAAACAGGCTTTCAGCTTTGGCTGAAGTGTTCGGATGCAGACGGTAACGGATTGTACGATAGTGCTTCATGGGGCTATTATACCATAAACTTGCCAACTAATCTTTATAATTCCCCCTTTATTCATTATTTAACTGGTATCTGGTAACGGCACGGTTGTGTTCTTTCAGGGTCGCCGAAAATTGATGCGAGCCGTCGCCTTTTGCCACAAAGTATAGTGCATCGCCCTTTTCCGGGTGAAGAGCGGCATGTATTGCAGCCCGACCCGGTAACGCAATCGGTGTTGGCGGAAGCCCGAACCGGGTGTATGTGTTGTATGGCGTGTCTTTTCGCAGATCCTTGCGACGAATGTTGCCTTTGAATGTTGAACCCATGCCATAGATAACCGTCGGGTCAGTCTGGAGCCTCATTCCTTTCTTTATTCGACGATTGAAAACACCCGCTATCTTCGCTCTTTCGTATTCCACACCGGTCTCCTTTTCTACAATTGAGGCCAGTATCAGGGCTTCATAGGGGGTCCTGGTTTCTGTGTCATGTGACCGATTATGCCATTCTTCCTCGATGATTCTTTGCATTGTATCGTAGGCTCTGCGCAGAAAGTCGGCGTCTGTCATTTTGTCCGGGAACAGGTAGGTATCGGGATAGAACAGCCCTTCCGGGTGCTTTTCCGGGTATCCAAGCCGCTCCATAATGGCCTTGTCGGTCAGGCCGTCCAGAGTGATCGATATCCGCGGGTGCTGCTGTATTGCTGTCAGCATTTGCTGGAAGGTCCATCCTTCCGGGATGGTGAGCCGGTATCGGATAACTTCTCCACGTACCAGCTTTTCAAGCAGTTCCACCGGTGTCGGGACAGCCGGGAAATGATATTGCCCTGCCTTGAGCCGGCGCGCCAGATTCTCCGTTTTCGCATACCATTTCAGATAGCCGGGGGAATTCAGCAGATTGCGGCGAGATAGTTCGTGTACCAGCCCTGAAAATCCCGTGCCCGACTTGATAGTAAGGTAAAAGGATTGCGGTTCTTTTGTGATAGGGGTGGATAGAAATAATCGGTAGTCCCGATATAAAAAGTATGTTCCTGCCATTATCAGGGTCATCAGTGTCAAAAATAACAAGCCCGCTGTTTTATGGCTTTTTTTCATGGTGAATAAAGCAGAGATTGCAGTTTTCGAGTGGTGCTGCCAATAAACAGCTTTTTCCCCATCAGTTCTTTAACCGGCCAGATGCCGATTAAACTATTGGTTACAAACATTTCATCAAAACCCATCGCTTCTTCGAGCATTATAGCCCGGATAGATAAGGGCAGCTTCAGCCGGCAGGCCGTATTGATTATATGGCGTCGCTGAACGCCTTCTACACCGCAATGGTCTATTGCCGGTGTAATCAGTGTATTATCGTCAACGAAAAATACATTGCTCGAAATACATTCAATCACGCGCCCATCGTTATCCAGCATTAAACCTTCCTGGATGTTGTCATCATCCCATTCATTGCGCGCCAGTATCTGCTCCAGACGATTCAGGTGCTTGAGACCCGCTAGCAGGGGTTGCACAGCCAGACGGGTATCACATAGTCTGACCCGAATACCGGTGTGGCTAAAGCCGGACCGGGAGGAAGGAAAGTCTGTCCTGATAATGATACGGGTGGGTGGTATGGAGTAATCGGCTTTGTAGCCTCTGGGCCCTCCACCTCTCGTTATAATGATTTTGACAAGCTGTTTATCACTTTTGTCCAGCGAGGATTGCAGCTCTGCTTCCAGTATTTTTCTGTCTGTAAAATGAATACCCAGCCTCCGGCATCCCGCCAGCAGTCGATCTGTGTGATAGTCCCATAAAGCAGGCTTTCCATTGATTACAGTAACGGTTTCAAATAGTCCGTCCCCATAGGCTACTCCCCTGTCCAAAGGAGGGATACCGTCCGCTACATCGCCATTAATCAGTATCATGCTGTCTGTCCCAGTGCCAGCAGCAGTCCACGGGCTTTCTGACGAGTTTCCTGTAGTTCACTGCCGGGAACCGAGTCGGCCACTATACCGGCTCCTGCCCTGAAGTGTATTTCCTGCCCATGCTTGAAAATAGTGCGAATCAGTATGTTTAAATCCATGCTGCCATCCCGGTTGAGATAGCCAACCGAACCCGTATATGGGCCACGCCCCTGTTGTTCCAGTTCAGCAATGATCTCCATACATCGGACTTTGGGACAGCCTGTAATGGTCCCTCCGGGAAATACCGCCTTGATGGCATCAACAGGTGATGAGTCATCGTATGTCTGACCCCTGATGTTGGACACTATGTGATGAACGTGTTCATAGGACTCAAGCACCATCATTTCATTGGCTACTATGGAACCTGGCTTGCATATTTTGCCCAGATCATTGCGCTCCAGATCAATCAGCATGATGTGCTCGGCTTGTTCTTTGTCATCTGTTTTGAGTTCGTGTATCCATCGCTTGTCGTTTTGGTCATGTGTTCGCGGCCGGGTGCCCGCAATGGGGCGGGTTTCAGCAAAACCATTTCGAATACTTATCAGTCGCTCTGGCGATGAGCTGATAATATCGCCCTGCTCGTGGTGAATATGGCAAAAAAAAGGAGCCGGATTGGCGTGCCGCAGTCGTTCGTAAAGGTGAATTGAATCGACATCATGGCTTAGTCTGGCCTGCCATGGGCGTGATAAATTAACCTGAAATACGTCCCCGGCACGGATGTATTCAAGTACTTGATTTACCCTATCAGTATATCTTTGTGGTTCTTCTTCATTGATATATTCGAAGTCGAGGGAGGAATCAGCGGGCTTCCGGGCATCCAGAACGGCAAGCATCTCGCCAAGATATGAGCGGTACGCAGTCTCTGTCAGACAGACCGTTTCTGATTTTATGTGGTCTAGGATGATGGCGGCATGGCACCGCGTCGCAAATGCCGTTGGATAACGGAAGGAAAATCCGGGCAAATTCAGCACCGGCTCAATTTCACAGGCTGTCTCGTAGCCGAGATAGATAAACCAGCCACCATGAAACGGCAGGTTTGGAAGTGACTGGCAGTTGTCCACTATCTGCTGACTGCGGAATTCATTCTCCAAAAGCGACAGAAAAGCATGGTTGCTTTTCATTTCCCCGGATTCGATGTGTTCGTCAGGCAGTGCCAGCAAAATGCTGTATCGTGCCTGCGCACTACCATGCGATACGCTTTCAAGCAGATAAGGAAACTGATCGGGATAGCGGGCCTGAATCGCTACCAGATCAGCCAGACCTGACCGCGTCTCCAATGTAACAGACATCTCTGGTCTGTACGTGATGGCAGGTTATTCAGGCTTACGGAACGCAAGCGTCCCATTGGTTCCGCCAAAGCCGAATGAGTTGGAAAGAGCGACATCGATTTTCATTTCACGGGCCTCGTTCGGTACATAATCCAGATCACATTCAGGATCAGGGGTATCGTAGTTGATCGTTGGCGGGGCTACCTGATCGCGGATGGCCAGTGCGCTGAACACCGCTTCGATTCCACCTGCAGCCCCCAGTAAATGACCGGTCATTGACTTGGTGGAGCTCACTGCCACCCTGGACGCATGGTCTCCCAGCGCCTCTTTGATCGCCTGTGTTTCAGCCTTGTCACCCGCAGGAGTTGAGGTTCCGTGCGCGTTAATATAGTCAATATCTGCCGGGTTCACGCCCGCATGGTGCATCGCTGTCTGCATACAGCGCCTTGCGCCGTCACCACCCGGTGCCGGCAAGGTCATATGGTAGGCATCCGTGCTCATGCCAAACCCGGCTACCTCAGCATATATCTTTGCTCCTCTTTTTTTGGCGTGCTCGTATTCTTCCAGTACCACAACACCGGCCCCATCACCCAGCACAAAACCATCACGGTCCTTGTCCCAGGGGCGGCTGGCTGCTGCCGGATCATTGTTTCGGGTCGAAAGAGCACGAGCCGCCGCAAATCCGCCAAGGCCGGTATAAGTCGTCGCCATTTCTGACCCGCCTGCAATCATGATATCGGCATCACCATATTCAATCAGCCGGGCAGCATCTCCGATATTATGCGTCCCTGTTGTACAGGCCGTGACAATGGCAATGCTGGGTCCTTTGTAACCGTAGGTAATGGACAAGTTTCCAGATATCATGTTAATGATGGCGGCCGGCACAAAGAATGGGGAGATGCGGCGGGCACCCTTGTCGAGAAATGTCCGGTAATTGGACTCGATTGTCTCAAGCCCTCCTATCCCTGCGCCAATAGCCGTGCCGATGCGCTCGGCATTTTTTTCGGTCACCTCGATACCGGAGTCTTCGATTGCCTGTCCAGCCGCCGCCATACCGTAGTGGATGAATACATCCATTTTTCTGGCATCTTTGGGTGTCAGGTATTGATTAATATCGAAACCCTTTACTGAACCTCCAAAAGTCACCGAAAAACCGGAGGTATCTATACGATCAATAGGCGCAATACCGCTTTTACCGGCGAGAATATTCGTCCAGGATTCTTTTGCATTCAGGCCAACCGGGGTCACAGCCCCCAGACCGGTAATTACCACACGGCGCTTGGACAAGACAGTTTTCTCCAGAAATCAATGGCTTGGGGGGAGACTTAAAGCAATCAGGGCCTCCCCAAATACGATGGCAACAATCTCGGTTGTAACCACCATCCTACTGTTCAGATACAGCTACCAGATGCTGCGCAGATTGCATCTGTTAACCGGCATTTGCATTAATGTAGTCAATTGCCTGTCGCACAGTAGTTATATTTTCGGCCTCTTCATCAGGGATTTCGCATTCGAATTCTTCTTCAAGGGCCATAACCAACTCAACTGTATCCAGTGAGTCTGCACCTAAATCATCAACAAACGAAGCCTCAGGCTTCACTTGATCTTTTTCAACGCCGAGTTGTTCAACAACAATCTTGGCAACACGCTCTTCAACGCTGCTCATCTTATGGTCTCTCCTAAGAAGTATTTGTGCGGCGGGTATCTTAATGAAAATGGCGCCGCCCTGCCATAGTCATTATTATTTTCTTCAGGAAGCCCTGGGCAGGTTCGCCCCGGACCCGTCAGAGCACGGAAAACTATCATGCTGCTTTTCCCCTTCCAGTTCAATAGTCTGTTCGCCATCAATGTGGGTGATTATCCTGATTGTATCGCACTGAGTTTTGATTTGGTCAGGATTTCTTTGAACGCTTAAACCATTTAGCGGACCAATTATAGCTAACTCATGTGCATACCACCATTAATATGCAGTGTCTCGCCAGTGATATAGCTTGCTTCAGGACTGGCCAGAAAGAGTACAGCATTGGCAATATCCTCGGTAGAGCCAAGCCTTCGCAGCGGCACCTGATTGATCAGTGATTGCCGTTGTTCGTCGCTGAGCTGGCGCGTCATGTCTGTATCAATAAAGCCCGGAGCAACTGTATTGACGGTAATACCGCGAGAACCTGCTTCGCGGGCAAGTGATTTGCTAAAACCAATGATCCCTGCTTTGGTCGCAGCATAGTTGGCCTGACCGGCATTACCTACCGCACCCACAACAGAGGCAATGCTGATGATACGCCCCTTCCTGATCTTTATCATACCGTAAAGCGCTGCCTTTGAGAGCCGATATACCGATGTGAGATTGGTTGCTATCACACTGTCCCATTGCGTGTCTTTCATGCGAATCAACAGGCTGTCGCACGTTATACCGGCGTTGTTGACCAGAATCGATACGGTTCCATATTTCTCACCTGTTTCTGTGATTAAGGCATCCACCATCCCGGCATCATTGACATCAAGTATTCGGCCCGCTCCTTTAATACCGGCGTCCTTGAAGCTGGCCGTGATACCGGCAGCCCCACTTTCAGATGTTGCCGTTCCAATTACCACCGCACCGGCATGACCCAGCGCCAGTGCAATGGCCTGACCTATACCTCTGGTGGCACCGGTAACGAGTGCAATTTCTCCATCAAGATTCATGCTTTTAACCTTTAAGAGTGCTCAGAATGCAACTTTTGCAAGCGCCTTTTCCAGACTTGGCGGATCATATACCGCCAGACTGTCAAGTGATTTGTCGATGCGTTTATTGAGGCCGGTCAGTACCCGACCGGGACCCATCTCAATGATACGGGTAACACCGCTATCAGCCATGGCCTTTATGGTGTCAACCCATAATACCGGGCTGTATAGCTGCTCAATCAGTGCCTGTCTAATCTGGCTGGCTGTAGAGCTGGTGGCAGCCGAAATATTGTGCAGAACCGGCACTGATGAGCTGGAAAAATGCACATTTTGCATATATCCCTCAAGGCTTTCAGCGGCAGATTCCATTAAATCGCAGTGAGATGGAGCACTGACGGCCAGTTTCAGGGCCCGTTTCGCACCGGCCTCTGTGGCCTGGACCGTGGCACGATCAATTGCTTCGGTATGCCCGGCAATGACTACCTGCCCCGGAGCATTGTAGTTAACGGCCTGCAAAACCTGACCTTCCGCGGCATCGGCACAAACCTGACGGACAGCAGCATCATCCAGCCCCAGTATGGCTGCCATGGCTCCCGTACCTTCCGGCACTGCCGACTGCATCAGCCGACCGCGCTTTGCAACCAGTTCAATCGCTTCTGTAAACTCCAGTACGCCGGCACAGCACAGGGCTGTATATTCGCCCAGACTGTGGCCTGCCATGAGCTCAGCAGTTATACCACCGGCCTCATTCCAGACACGCCAGCATGCAACTCCGCTGGCCAGCATCGCAGGCTGCGTGTTGTCGGTCCGGTTAAGATCGGATTCCGGCCCGTTGGCAATTAATGACCAGAGGTCAAATCCAAGGGTCTCCGAGGCCTCGTCGAATGTATCTTTGACGGTCTGCCCGGAGTCATAAAAGGCTTTCATCATGCCCACTGACTGGGACCCCTGACCTGGAAAAACAAATGCTGTGCTCATAATTTAATTATTAAATATCAATCAGTTATTAAACTTTATTAAGTCACTACATCTTTAATAGTGCAGACCCCCAGGTGAAGCCTCCGCCAAATGCCTCCATTAAAACGAGCTGACCTGCCTTTATCCGGCCGTCTCTGACAGCGGCATCGAATGCGAGTGGAATTGAGGCCGCAGAGGTATTGCCATGTTCGCCAACGGTGAGGACAACATTATCCATGCTCATTTCGAGCTTCTTTGCCGTTGCCGATATGATCCGGGTATTGGCTTGATGCGGTACCAGCCAGTCAATATCTGATTTGGTCATATTATTATGTTCAAGCGTTTCATCAACGATACGCCCTAATGTTCGCACAGCCATTTTGAAAACCTCATTGCCCTGCATCCTGATAAAAGGGTCACCGGCAAACATTTCACTGTCGCGTGCAACACCGGAAGGTACATGAAGCAGCTCTTCGTAGGCTCCATCGGCATGTATATGCGTAGAGTAGATACCCGGTTCGTCTGATGCCTTCAATATGACTGCGCCGGCACCATCTCCAAACAGGACGCAGGTGCTTCTGTCTGTCCAGTCAAGAATCCTTGACATGATTTCGGCACCAATGACCAGGACACATCTTGCAGCTCCTGAGCGGATGAAGTTGTCTGCGGTACCGAGCGCATAGATGAAACCCGAACAGGCCGCCTGAATATCAAATGCCGCGCAGCCATGAATGTTCAGGCGGGATTGCACAAGACATGCCGTACTTGGAAAAATCTTGTCCGGCGTTGAAGTGGCCAGCACAATTAAATCAATGTCATCGGAATCAACCCCGGCGGCCTGCATGGCTGACCGGGATGCAATAACAGCCATATCGCTGGTTGTTTCTCTATCACCAGCAATATGACGCTCACGAATGCCTGTTCTTTCCTGAATCCACTGATCAGATGTTTTTACCATCTTTTCGAGCTCAGCATTTGTCAGTACTTTTTCAGGCAGATAACTTCCGGTACCTGCTATAAGTGCGTGAGTCACGCTTTTCCCCATTATCCAGTAACCGCCGCCAAATCCGAGTGAGAGCTACCGCGCTTTTGACAGTATTCTTTCCAGTCTGGAGCTGATTGCCTGAGGCACCTGCTTTTCGACCTCTCGAATTGCAATGTCTATAGCATTGGCAAAGGCGGGAGCATCGGCCCCACCATGGCTTTTGATCACAATACCCTTAAGCCCAAGCAAGGATGCGCCATTATAACGCCCCGGGTCAAAAGTTTTCTTAAATGATGTCAGTATCGGCAATGCAAGAAAGGCAGCAGTGCGGGTAAATATGCTCTGCCCGAACGCCTCCTTAAGCGTCGCAGTGACCAGCTTGGCAACTCCTTCGCTGCTTTTAAGGGCAATATTACCGACAAAACCATCACAGACGATAACATCAAAATCACCCAGAAAAATATCGTCACCCTCCGCAAAGCCAACATAATTAAGATCCGTTTCAGCCAGTAGTTGCGACGCTTCCCTGACCTGTTCATTGCCCTTTATGTCTTCTTCACCAACATTCAGCAAAGCTACCGAGGGTGCCTCAATATTCCCGATGGCACGGGCCAGTTCTGAACCCATGATGGCAAAGTCCCGTAAGTGCCCGGCACTGGAATCAACATTTGCACCAAGATCAAGCATATAGGTGTGTCCATTCGCCGAAGGCAGATGGGTAATAATCGCCGGACGGTCAATGCCTGGCAACATTTTCAGGACAAAACGCGAAATAGCCATTAGTGCGCCAGTGTTACCCGCACTCACACAGGCGTCAGCCTGCCCCTCGTTAACCAGATCAATTGAAACCCGCATGGATGAATCCTTCTTCCTGCGAAGTGCCAGTACCGGAGATTCATCCATTGTCACGATCTCGCTCGCGGGGTGCATCGTCATTCTACCGTTCAGACCCATGGCATGTTTTTTCAGGGTCGCTGTCAGTATCTCTTCAGGGCCGACCAGGATGACATGAAGACGCGGACATCTATCCAGCGCCTTCAGTGCAGCCGGTAAAACCACATCCGGCCCCGTATCGCCCCCCATGGCATCCAGCGCTATTGTTATCCGATCAGACATGTATCCACCCTGAAAAATAAAATTGCCCGAGCCGTTTCAGCCCGGACTCGGGCAATCAATGATTGATTTGACAAATATGACTATTCGTCGTCTTCTTCGTCAATTACCTGCGGCTTGATAACCTGTTCTCCGCGGTAATAACCTCCTGCGCTGATATGGTGCCGCAAATGGGTCTCGCCACTCCCCTGATCAACCGACAGCGCTGCGTTACGCAGACTGTCATGCGCACGACGCATACCGCGTCTGGAACGGGTTTTACGATTCTGTTGTACAGCCATTTTCTATCTCCAGTTAAATTAAGACCATCGACTGGCCTGATTCATACTTTCAGCTTTTTCAGCACAGCAAACGGGCTTTCCCGTTGATCAACTGCTGCCTCAGAAACAGCATTTTTCTGCATGGCCGGCGGCTCACACTTATCATGTGTAGCAACAACCGGTAACACCAGCAGTAACTCATCTTCAATCAGATCAATGATATTGAGCTGCTCATCATCAACCACCACAGGGTCAAACGGACGAGGCAGTTGAACCGCCTGCGCTTCATCCGTTACCACACAAAGCGAAACTTCACTATCAAGCCGGACGACTACCTGCTCCAGACAACGCTGGCATGTCATGACTACTTCAGCACCAACAACTCCCGTAATCAGTGCCCTGCCCTGCTCATCACGACTGAATCTCAAATCGACATTAATGCTGCCATGATAACTATCGATTGAATCAAGCAGTCGCTCACACAAAGCGCCATCAAGCTCACCCTGTATCCCGCGCACGGAGTCGGCAAATCTGCGTATATCAATGGATTCTGGCAGGGCTACCGACATGGGTGCCGCATCATAGCGATGAATCCGGGTGGCGTCAAAGTAAAGTTGCGCATCAACCCGTTTTTTATGCGGCGGTTCCCCACTGGAACCGGCCGGATATATTGATCGACCTGCCAGCGGGCTGGCAACATGTACCTCTGCCATTTCTGATCTTGAAGCAGATGACATTGCGACGCCGAGTCAATATTATCCGAATTATAGGTTGCTTATTCGATAATGTACTGTTAGAATGCCGCTTTCCTGATGCGGGGTGGAGCAGCTTGGCAGCTCGTCGGGCTCATAACCCGAAGGTCGTAGGTTCAAATCCTACCCCCGCTACCAACTGAATAGACGGTTCGGAATCATCGTTGTTATTCACAGCCATGGCTTCAAACCGTTTTTCTATCTTCGGGAAAGATATGGATTAATGGGCACGATCAACTTCCTTATCCATTCCACACTGCACAGGCCGTTTTACATCAACGCCTCCTCCGTATGCTGCAAGCCCACTTCCAGAGGTCGATATATTCAGTGCAGCGTTGATATCCGCATTGCCCAGACGACTGCTTGATCGAAATGGATGCCCCTGCGTAAATGCGTGATAGCTACTTGCAATGAATCAGATTTGCTTTATCCGCTAAATAACTGATCCTAAAGCAGGTTTTTTGTTGTCGATTCCTCAATATTCCCTTATTCTCCCATGTGTCCTTCATGGCAAGGAATAGCATGGACGACGAAATTCTGGCTCTGAAAGAGATCGCTGTATATCTGAAGCTGGCTGAAAAGACGATCTACCGCCTCGCGGTAGAGGGGAAATTGCCCGGTTTCAAGGTTGGGGGAAGCTCGCGTATATCAGGAATGCCTTGTCAGAGAGTTTCAGGCAAGGAATATCCCTTTTGTCGAGCAAGTTGATTTACGCCTGAGTTACAAGGGGCAAGAATTAAATCGATCATACTAGCCTGATTTTTTATGCCACGAAAAGATAATCGTTGAAATTAAGGCAGTTAAGAGCCTTGCAGATGAACACCGGGCACAATTATATAATTACCTCAGTGCGATGGGCATGCATTTGGGGCTGTTGGTCAATTTTTGGCATTATCCTAAAGTGGAAATTGAAAAAAATTGTTATGTGAACCACGGAAATCGGATTCTTGTATTTTCAGTGTTTTCTATGTGTTCCGTGGCTTAATGAGGAAAATATGAAAAAGGTACAACCCGATGAAGGCAAAAGTGCCGACATCATTGCAGAGAATATCGAACGGTTGAAAGAGCTGTTCCCTGAGGCATTCAACGAAGGTGGCATTGACTTTGATGTGCTTCGTCAACTGCTTGGTGATGCCGGCGTGCTGGATGAAGGCGAGGAAAAATATGGCCTGAACTGGCATGGCAAAAAGAAGGCTCGCCAGATGGCTCTCACACCTTCAACCGGCACATTGCTTCCCTGCCCTGAAGAAAGTGTCGATTGGGATACGACTCAAAATCTTTTTATTGAGGGGGATAATCTGGAGGTATTAAAGTTGCTTCAGAAGAGCTACGCCAACAAGGTCAAGATGATTTATATCGACCCGCCGTATAATACGGGTAAGGAGTTTATTTATCCTGATAAATTCCGGGAGAACTTAGATACCTACCTGAAGTACACGGGACAAATAGATGATGAAGGGATCAAGTTCAGTTCAAATACTGAAACAACAGGAAGGAAGCATACAAACTGGTTGTCAATGATGATGCCAAGGCTGAAATTGGCGAGAGATTTATTGTCAAAAGACGGAGTAATTTTTATATCTATTGACGATAACGAACAAGCACATTTGAAGAAATTATGTGACGAAGTGTTTGGCGAAAATAACTTCTTAACCCAAATTATCGTTCAATCAAACAAGCGCGGACAGACCTACAAAGAAATTGCCCAATGCCACGAGTATCTACTCGTTTATTATAAGTCAGAGAAATCAAATCTTGGAGAGTTAGAAAAAACTTCAAGGTCACTACTCTTTGAAGATGAACACGGTGGATACGACTTATGGGAGCTAAGAAATCGTAATCCGAAATTCGGCAGACACAACCGTCCGAACCTATTTTACCCGATATATGTAAATTCAAAAAATGTGAATGAAGCAGGTCTA
>JAJDYQ010000068.1 GCA_022825085.1 Gammaproteobacteria bacterium | reverse complement strand
GTGATTATTATCCTGCTCATATGCTGTACCTGCATTTATCGTTTAACGTTTACATAAACGGCCGAGCGATAGCGAGCGAATTTAATGTACTTGTTATGCATTTTTATTCTAGTACTGGCCTAAAGAAACTACGCTCATAACTGAGAACGCAACCTGTTTCTTTTGCGTAATCAAACGCTGATAGGCACTCTTTGTCTTGAAATGAATCAGAACGATATTGCTCATATGCAGCTAGGCTTGGAAACGTAAACAGTGCCAATGCGACATTATTTGCACCCTCAGAAGGTAAAAAATACCCATGGTGGGTACCACCAAATTTTGCCACCAAAGGAATCCATAGCTTTGCGTAATGCTCGAACTCATTAACCTTGTGTGGGTCGATTATGTACCGCAAATAACAAGTTACCAATTTTAAATCTCTCTTAATTTTTGATTTGATGCATAACGCCTTAATAACCAGCGCAGCTTTGCTGCGTCCGGCACCGCAGGCGCGAAGTTGATTGACTTGTTAGGCTTTTACGCATGGAGCACCACTGTACCTTCTCGGCGAACATCCTCTAAGCCTATATTTGCCATAGATATCTGCTCATCACTCCAGGCCGCCCCCTCTCTCCAAAACCGTGACTTCAATGATAAACGCTGAGATAAAGTTGTATCAAAAGGCCGAAGGCGAATTGACGCTATATCCCATGCTTTTGCGACTTCATGCTCCTTTATAGAGTCTTTGTCTCCGCCGGATTGAAGTGATGCGTAGTAGCCGTGCGTCAAGTTATAGGCCGATTTAAGAGATTCTTCCGCAGATGCTTTTTGCTGTTCCGAGGCTTTCTTGTTCTCTCGCACAACTAGAAAGGCGGTAGCAGCAATAGTTACGATAGTTGGTATCGTATTCACAGGAAGGCCGGCTATTGTAGAAATTGATTCTGGATCCATAGATTATTCCTATTTTGGAGCCTAACGATCAAGCTGTGCGGCGAAAACGAAGCGCAGCGTAGTTTTCGTCCGAACAAGCGCCTTGTTAGCGTTCAAACATATGACTCTCAGGTAATTATTCATTGTGCAGGAAGGGCAGATGGTGGCACATATAATGGCGGTCTATCAAACCACGTTGTTTTTGCACCTAGAAGTAGATTAGCGATCAATATAGCTCCCGTTACCTGACCAACTACCGGAATAGTTAATAGAAAGGTAATTGTAGCAATTTTGGCCACTTTCAATCCGGTTGCCAATGCAGATAGCTGCTTGAATCTTTGTAATGTAATTTCACCTCTTTGGTATCTTCTCCATAGCTCAAACACAATTATAGATACAGACAGCACAGATAGCGCAGGGAAGTAGTCCCATATACCTGCCCCGCCATCAGAATCAATCATCTTATCCACAAAATCTGACACTGATGCTGTGAGTTGTTCATTAGACTGGCCGCTACTAGAGATATCCATTTCTTCAGCCAATTCCGAGGTCACAAGAATTTCACCGTCTGGATGTGAATCAATCCATTCCTGAACATACGCAGCATTGTCCGTTGCCTTCAATTGTACTTCCCACGACTCTCCCGTTGATTCGTCAATGAATAAAACATCTGTGTCTGGATGATTCGATTGTTCAAAAATGGATGCATAGACCGAATCACCATCCTCATTCTCTAGCCGCATAAACTCCATTTCATGAACGATGCCTTTGACATTAGAAACAAGGCCAGGTATTTGTTCCTCATCAAGACTGGAAAGATAGCTTCGAATATCTTCCATTGATGAATCAGATAAAGAGTGATTTGCTCTACGTAACGCGGCCAGCACCAAATGCTCTTGATCGGATAGCTCAGTTACGGATTCAGAAGTTGCAACGGCTGCCATAGCGGCCACGATTGCTGCTTCATCTATATTTCGCCGTATATAGTGATACAGTTTTCCGTCTCCGTAGCCTCCACCATTCATTTGTTGAACTCCCCTTTGTTTTTGGCTTCTTTTCCTTTGCGTTTCCCTTCACGAAATGCATTTTTCCATATGCCTTTTATTTGATCGTCCGATAGCTTTCGTTTCTTTGCCTTGGCTGAGTAATATGCATCAATTACTTTCATGACGGCGTAGCTTAGAGCATATACAAGCGGTATCGTAAGAAGGCCTCCAGCTCCAAATGAAACCATCTTCCAGATGCCGATCGCCGCTTGTTGGGCAATAAAACCCATTCCGATTATTCCGACTATTTCTTTTATGAGATCAGCAACTTCAGTTTCTGATACAGGCACTCCCCTTATTGCGGCAATACGTGTCCCGAAGTAACCTTGAATTGGTGTAAGAATAAAGATATCCGCAAAGGGGAGTGGCTGAACCGCCATGAGAGCACAAGTAGCACAAGCACTGTGCGTGATACGGGAAACTTTCTGATCGTCTGTTAAATCAGCCCGATGCTCAATTTCGGTAATTTCTGACTTATCTCTTTCGGTGATATTTTTCTTTCGATGAGGCATTACCTCAACAGAAACACCTGTATCTTGATGAGGAAGATGAATGGCCGGATCAGTTTGCTCTGAAACTAGACTTGTAGACTGCCAGTATTCTAACCATTCTTTTTCAATCGGACTGCAGGCAGTTCCTTTGCCATTGAGGACATTAACAAAATGCTTTTCCATACCACTAGAAGGCTCGACTATTCCCTCAGCTAGAGCTAGGACACGCTCTTTCTCTTCCTTCGATAGCGACATACCCGACCTATTGAACGCTAACACCACTGGTAAGGGGCACCGGCGAAGCCGGTGTCCCGCGCAGCCCCGAAGGGGCGGAGTGAACTTGACTGCCTTGTTAGGCGCTTACTTCGATAAACCATTTTGGCTTTATCCTTCCGAAATCCGTTCTTACATGATTTTTCAGAGCCTTTTTTGAATCCAGAACATACTCCTGGCCTTCCTTACGTACAAAAACTGCCCAATGCCAATAAGGCTTTCCTTTTTCTACGTGCCACTTAGTTGATAGTAGTGCGCAATCTGGCAACGACGCCCAGCTTTGAAACGGCTTTTCATTTTTACTCGTTCTAACCCCGAGCTTCGCAAGGAGCTTTCGAACATGCGCGGAATCTGACCAAAGCGATTGATCCTCTGCGTAGATGCCAATGCTGTTGGCAATCTCTTTCGCCTTTTGGTACGAAACACCAGCAACTGCTGCGGCACTGGCTATTCCACAACCGGTAATTTCTTCCTGTATTACTGGCTCCATCCTTTTTACGCCTAACATTCAAGCTGAGGGGTGCCGCCAAGCGGCGTCCCTCTCAAGCGACTTGTTAGGCCATTGGTGGATCACTACCGATACCGCCTGTTGCTGCTCATCTCCCAGTACAGGTTCCAAACTGCCTCAAGGACATTGGGGGCTTGTTCATCGGTATGGTTGGCCTGGTCGACGATGAAGTCGTAAAACTGCTGCGCCGTGATGGGAAACTCATCTCGCTTGAGCGGGATGATGGTTATCAGAGCGCTCTGAGCACGCTCCTTGGCGCTTTTGCCGCTAACGGCAATGGTATT
Organism: Gammaproteobacteria bacterium; assembly: GCA_022825085.1. Classification (GTDB taxonomy): domain Bacteria; phylum Pseudomonadota; class Gammaproteobacteria; order JAJDYQ01; family JAJDYQ01; genus JAJDYQ01. The sequence continues at coordinate 17,213 of JAJDYQ010000068.1, read as the reverse complement.
CAGGGCGTTGGTCAGCCTCTCAATTGTATTGGCTGGATCTTTGGGATTCATCTATGTGCCTCCATTGCTGCTGGGGTTGGCGCATTCTGTGGCCTAACTATTAATAGAATCCTAATCTATCACAAAATGCGGATAAATGATACGGCTTTTCGCTATAATTATTTTAGCTCTTTTTAGCATTAAAATATATTGATATTATTGATTTAACGATGCTTTTTGTTTTATCAAAACATTTCATGTTGCCTGAATTCTGGAAAACAAGAAGATGAAATCTCCCTTTTTGAGTCTGGCTCAAGAGCGCTTACGGCGATTGAATTACTCTCTCAGGAGCGAAGAAAACTACTTAAGCCTGGATTAGCGTTAGATACTGTTTCACAGCAAACGCCACCCCGGCAGCGCCTTACTACTACCTGACAAGCGGGGCTTATTTAGAATCCCGTCACTGCCCTTCAACGCACCACAATCACCGAGTCAGAAAGCAGCGGCTGTATGATTTCAAGTACATCTTCTTTGGTGACTTCGGTGCGGAAGGTTTTGATGATTCTCTGATTCCGCTCAATGACAACGGTATCGGGCAGGGTTGTCAGTTGGTTGCCGTATTCCCGCATGATGGTCAGCCCTTCGAGTCCAGCAAGCAGGATCGGGTATTCCACGCCAATTTCGTCAACAAAATCCTGTACGGGTTCGGCCTGATCAATGGCTACACCGATAATTTCAAACGGCTCGCCTTCGAGTTGTTCGCGCAGGCAAAGGCGGCGACCGTCTTTCTCAATTCGACGGTGGGGAGATTGCAGCTGTTGCGCAATCCAGGAAAGAAGTTGGCGTTTCCAAACTATAGTCCTGATGCTCTGAAAACTATTCGTTTACCTAATCTGTCCGATAATATTCTTGTTGACAAGCTGGCTGCTTGTTGGGAGCGGTCGAGGGACATGGAAGTCCCTCAATATCGGGACGGCGAACGTTAAAGATAGCCATTGTTTTCGCAGGCAAAAATTTTTTAGCGTTGGCTACGGTTATATAATTCCCTTATATTTTATCTTCTACCGGGGCTCTATATTGATCCAGCTGACGCTTCATATCCTGAGGCGGTAGATAGCCTGGCATTAGATCTCCCTGTTCGGTAATGATGGCAGGTGTGCCGCTGATGCCCAGTTCATTGCCCAACATAAAGTGACTGGCAACAGGGTTTGTGCAGTCCAGTTCAGGCAGGGTCTCGCCCGCTTTTGCACGGGTCATCGCATCCTGCCGGTTTTTGTCACACCATACGGATACGGCTTTTTTATAGGCAGTAGAATCCAATCCAGTGCGCGGATAGAAGAGATAATTAACCGAAATTCCAAGGTCATTGTACGCGGCCATTTCCGAATGTAATTTTCGACAGTAGCCGCAATCAATATCGGTAAAGACGGTTATCGTATGGTTTGGTTCTTTGGCCGGAAAAGCCACCATCTGGTCGCCTTTCAGTCCGGCCACCACTTCCGTCCGGATTTCTTTGAGGCGATTTCTTGTCAGGTTTTGACGGCTGTCAAGCTCAATAATATTTCCGGATATCAGGTATCTGCCGTCCTCCGACAGGTAGTATAATTGTGTGCCTGCTCGCAGTTCATACAGACTGTTCAGCGGGGTAACGCTGATGCTTTCCTCCGTGAGTCCGAGCTTTTGGGCTGCGGTACTCACTGCCTCAGGAATTTCGTCTGCCATAACGGCAAATGACGGTACCAGTAATATGGCCAGAAAAGAAGAATGAATACGCTTAAGCAGCATTGACTTGCCCCCACCTGATTTCGAAGTTGTCCGATTCGACCACTAATTCGGCAGAAGATTCATAGCACTGTAGTCGCTATCCCCGCGGATGATGCTTTGTGTGTAATTGTTTCAGGCGCTCTTGCGCAACATGGGTGTAAATCTGCGTCGTGGATAGATCGCTATGGCCGAGCAACATCTGGACTACACGTAAATCAGCGCCGTGATTTAGTAGATGTGTGGCAAATGAATGTCTCAATGTATGCGGCGAGAGCGCGACGGTGATGCCGACTTTTTGGGCGTGGCGTTTAATCAGAAACCAGAACGCCTGCCGCGTCATCGCTGCTCCTCTTGAGGTGATGAACACGGCATCCGTGCGTCGGCCTTTCAATAGATTCTCGCGGGCGGTTGCCAGATAACTTTGCAGCCAGTCCAGTGCCTCTTCTCCCATGGGTACCAGACGTTCTTTATTTCCTTTGCCCAGCAGGTGTATCAGTCCGCGCTGCAAACTCATCTGATTCAGTTTCAGATTGATAATTTCAGAAACCCGCAGACCAGAGGCATACATCAATTCCAGCATGGCCCGGTCTCTCAGGCCCAGATCGGTATCGGTATCGGGGGCCAGTAAAAGCGACTCGATATCCGCCTCACTCAGGGATTTTGGCAGATTGTGACCCAACCGGGGTGACTCTATCAGAGCGGAGGGATCGTCCTCCCGCAGACCCTCCCGGCACATAAAGCGAAAAAGCTGGCGCAGGCTGGAAAGCAGCCGAGCAGTTGAGCGCGGGCGCGTATTTTCCGCGACCCGCTGGGCCAGATAGGCATGAATGTCGCTGCGATCAGCCTGCAGTAAGGACGAATTACGATCAGACAGCCAGCGTACAAACAAAGCCAGATCGGAACGGTATGAGGCCAGGGTGTTATGGCTCAGGCCACGCTCCATCCACAGGCGGTCAATGAAATTATCTATCAGGGTCTCTTTTTCGGTTGCCATGCTTATCAGGCGCGGCTTTCTTGCTGCCGGGCCACTTCGGTGCGCACTTCATCCATATTCAGTTCGCGCACATTGCTGATAATCTCTTCCAGCGCGGCGGATGACAATGAACCTGATTGCGCGAAAATGCCCATTTGTTCGCGGAAGATCATCAATGTCGGGATGGACTGAATTTGAAATCGGGCAGCAAGTTCTTGCTGTTCTTCGGTATTCACCTTGCCGAAAGCAATGTCGGTATGCTGCTCGGAAGCCGCTTCAAAAACAGGGGTAAACTGTTTGCAGGGACCACACCAGATGGCCCAAAAATCGACAATCACAATATCATTGTCATCAATAAAAGCATTAAAGCTATCAATGGTCAGATCGATGGCCGCCATGGTTTGCTCCTGTCATGTGTTGGAACCTGAGTATAGCTCTGTGGGGATGTCAGTCACAAGATCCCCCTTTCTGCAAGGCTGGAGTCAGTTGATAATGACCAGCGAGTTTTCGTCAACCCGATCATAAAGATCGATAACGTCATGATTTCGCATACGTATGCAGCCATGGGAGACCGGCTGACCGATGCGACCCTCCTCATTGGTGCCATGTATGTAGATATAGCGCTCGTATGAATCGACCTGTCCACCCAGATTGATGCCGGGTTCTTCTCCTTTTAGTCGCATAATCCGGCTGGTGATCAGGTCAAGGCCCGTATCGATATCCGTTAATTCGATACGGGCATATTCATCTGTTGGTTGCCGGCCACGAAACACCGTGTTCGGCTCTGCTCCAGAACCAATTTTTCGGGCAATCCGGTGTATCCCGGCAGGTGTCTTAAATGATTCTTTTTCGCTGCCAAGGCCGTTTGCGGCCGTGGAGATGGTATAGGTCCGCAGCAATTCTTCGCCTTGCCAAAGCTCCAGGGTCTGGCTGGTTGAATCAACATACAGCACCGTCCCTGATAAATCAGAAATTCCCAGTTTTGTCAGACGTTCCTGAAAAAAGTTTAGCCTGACATGCAGTTCAATATTGCTCATTTTGCTGGATTCGATGGCCAGAGTGCCAGTGCTCATAGCGATGGCTGCGGCGGCGACATTCTTCAGAAAAATTCTTTTGTCCGTCATTAAGGACCTCGTCTCAAGACTTGGGCATGACAGCCGACAGGTAGTCCGCTATCAGCCTAGCACAAAGGGCCGCAACAGTCCTTCTTTCTGTCATCGGTCAGAAATTCAATCTGTTATGGTAGCCCAACGGTTGCTCATATGCCCGGATATGCCTATGCTGTGCCTGCGACAGGGAGATTCTGTTTGATTCAGGATTTCCTGCGTTCAAGTCAGATAGTTTTATCAATGAGGAGGGTCTTACAAACCGTGGATTTAGAACTTATCAGCTTCAAGCTATGTCCGTTTGTGCAATCATCTGTCATCACTCTGCTGCATAAGCAGGTCGGCTACAGTATCACCTATATCGATATCAGTGACCCGCCCGCGTGGTTTGATGAGATTTCACCCACCGGTCAGGTGCCGTTAGTGCGCATCAACAGTGATAGCATTCTCTTTGAATCTGCCGTCATCAATGAGTTTCTGGATGAAGTCAGCGGTGGGGGCATGATGCCGTCTGAGCCCCTCATCAAGGCCCAAAATCGCGCCTGGACCCAGTTCTGCGGCTCTATACTGGCGGATGCACGGGACCTGGCTGGAGCGAAGGACGAAAACTCTTTGCAGGATAAGGAGTACGATATCCATGAAAAACTTGGCCGAATTGAAGCGTTGAAGACTGACGAGGACTTTTTCAATGGCGACGAAATGAACCTTATAGACACCCTGTACGCCGCATTGTTTATGAGGCTGGACCTCTTAAGGCCGGCTGTAAATTTACTCAATATGGAGCAATACCCGGGATTGAGCCGCTGGAGCGAAAATCTGCTGCGACTTGATGCGGTGCAAAGGTCGGTCGTTACTGATTTTAATGACATTTACCGCCGCATGATCAAGGCTCAAGGCGGCATATTGGCGGCGCGTCTGCCGTAAACTCGGAGTACCAGATAGCCGGATAACAAGGTGCCATATCAATTGCCACTGGCTTGGTTTATGGTCTATACTGGGATTCAATGGAACCTGGATACAAAAGGAGTAAAATCATGAATATCAAAACATTGTCCGTTGGTCTTGTCATGCTGCTGATGGCCCTTTATGGGCAGACGCTGCTGGCTGAAGATTACGGTAAGCAGAAAGTTGTCTATCACATTAACTACGATGATCCCAGAAAACAGGCTGGGGCGTTACGCAATATACAGAATCATATCAATGCGGTGGGCGCTGAAAATCTTACCCTGAAGGTGGTGCTGCATGGAAATGGTCTGGCGTTGTTGCTGGAGCCTGATGCTCTCGGTAAATCCACAAAATTCAAGCATGCAAACGCGAATGATAAAATGACTGCCCAGATCGATGGACTAAAAAATCAGGGAGTGAAGTTTAATGTTTGCGCGAATACGGTCCGTGGTCGCAAGGTTGATCTGGAAAACGATTTATATGATGTCAGTCAGTCCGATATCGTTCCCAGTGGAGTGGCAGAGGTGGCCCATTTACAGGCGCAGGGCTATACCTACATCAAGCCCTGAATGCCTGTAAAGGTGTTTCTGGATTATCGTTTGGCAGTCAGGAGTTTGTCTCGGTTGCTAGCTGCTTCACCAGGGCTGCCAGATGTTTGCCACCTTTTATACAAAGCTGTTTTTCATCCTCGCTGATCGAGCATTCGTTGCGGCTGCCGGTAACACGGCTGGCACCATAGGGGGTGCCGCCGCTTTGGGTCTGGTTCAGTTCTGTCATGGTATAGGGCAGTCCGCTGATAATCATGCCGTGATGTAGCAGTGGTAGCATCATGCTGGTCAATGTGGTTTCCTGACCGCCGTGCATGGAGGCGGTTGAGGTGAAAACCATGGCCGGCTTATTAACCAGTGCCCCCTCTATCCATAGTGCTGTCGTGCCCTCCAGAAAGTATTTGAGTGGTGCGGCCATATTGCCGAAACGTGTCGGACTGCCCAGTGCGAGGCCCTGGCAATGGCGCAGATCGTCGGTAGTGGCATATGGGTCACCCTGAGAAGGAATATCATCTTGTGCCGCCTCACAGACGGCCGAAACCTCCGGGACGGTACGCACCGTCGCCTCTATCTGGCTTTCCTCAACGCCACGAGCAATCAGTCTGGCCATTTCCTGCGTTGAACCGTGTCTGGAATAATAAAGTATCAATATTGTCATAATATGCGTTCGCCAATAATGGCCTGTCTGAACTCTGTATCAGTTTATCAGTCTTAGAGACAATAGAGTGGAGGAACAAATGGTCTGGCGACACAAAATACTGAAAACAGGCATTCTAATGCTTTTGTTGCAGGGTAATGTCATGGCGGATACCGAACTGGAATTTTCCAGTGGTGACCGGCAGGTGATGTTAATCGAGCTTTTCACTTCTCAGGGTTGTAGTAGTTGCCCGCCTGCGGACAGGTGGTTGAATAAATTTGTTGGTAGCCGCGAGCTATGGCAAGAAGTTGTTCCTGTTGCCTATCATGTCGATTACTGGGACTATCTTGGCTGGCGAGATGTCTATGCATCCAATGACTACTCAAAGCGCCAGCGCCAGCATCGCCTTTTAGGTAATATCAGCGCGGTTTATACGCCCGGCTTTGTGGTCAACGGTCAGGAGTGGAGAGGCTGGTTCAGACGTAAGCCTCTGCCGGCAGGTAAAGAGTCTGCAGGTAATTTAAGCGCCCGTCTGCGAGACAGGCATTTGAGCGTGACCTACACAGGAGATGTCCGTGATTCGCTGACCCTGAATGTTGCCCTGCTCGGTTTCGGTATTCAGACAGAGATAAAAGCGGGAGAAAACGGTGGTCGCAATCTGCCGTATGAGTTTGTTGTCCTTGGTCACCAGCAGCATCATGCAGATGAGGCGAGCTGGGAAGTCAAATTGCCTGAATTGCCTGAAATTAAGCTGCGATCAGGGAGCAGGGCGGGGCTCGCGGTATGGGTCAGCCGAAAGGCAGATCTGTCCCCAATACAGGCCACTGGAACCTGGTTGCCGGACACTTATCTGGTGAGCAAATGAGCACGATATAATGCCTGCGGAATAACATTATGGGTTGCCGGAATGAAAAAAGAGAATGGCTTAATAAAGGTGTTTCTTGTTTTTTTCAGCGTTACCGTCCCGGTTTATGCTGCGAATGTTAATGCGCCAGTTGTTGATTTCAGATTCAGTGATCTCGATGGAAATATTCATCAATCAGTAAACTACAAGGGCAAATGGGTTATCGTTAATTTTTGGGCAACCTGGTGTGGTCCCTGTGTCCGGGAGATTCCCGAGCTCAATCAGTTTTACCATAAACATCGTGACCTCGGCCTGGAGATTCTCGGAGTTAATTACGAAGAATTGACACCGGCGCAGATTGTGCTAGCATTAGATCAATTCAGGATTGATTATAAGGTGCTGTATCTTGGAGAAGACCCGCGAATGTCGGAGGCCATGCTCCTGAAAGGGTTGCCTACAACCTTTGTGATTTCCCCCGATTCCCGCCTCGTAAGAACCTGGACGGGGCCGGTGACACAGATCGAGCTTGAAGAATATTTATTGCCCAGAATAAAGCTGGCAAACCAGTGATTTGTTGGATGGAGCGAATATGAAACACATGAAATTATTATCTTGTGCAGCAGGCATCCTGTCCTGTGCATTGCTGTCGGTCGTATATGCCGAAACTCCGCGTGACCCATATCAGTACTTTTTCAATGAATCTTTCGGGGATTACTCGGAAGAACTGGAAAATGCCAGAGAGCAGGGCAAGCAAGGTGTTATGGTATTTTTTGAGATGGACGAATGCCCGTTCTGTCACCGCATGAAAAACACGATTATGAATCAGCCTGAAGTTCAGACGTACTACCGTGAAAGGTTTTTGCTGTTTTCACATGACATTGAGGGTGACATTGATATTGTTGACTTTGAAGGCAACGAGACTACGCAGAAAGAATATGCGGTGAATGTGCATCGTGTGCGAGCTACTCCGGTAATTGCCTTTTTCGATCTGGAGGGAAATCGGGTGGCGCGTTATATCGGTGCAACCAGAACCGCACGTGAGTTTAAGTGGCTGGCTGACTATGTGGTCGATGGTCATTATAAAAATACCAGCTTCACTCGTTATAAGCGCGAAAAGAAACAGGAGCTGGATCAAAGCTGACAGGCCTCCACCCGGGTCTGGCCTGTGTTGTCTGGATAACATCATGTATCTGCGCAGAAGCCGTGTATTGTCTGTGATGCTGGCGTATGCCGTAATGGCTTCCGGGTTGCTGAATGCAGCGGACACACGATCCATCCCAGACCCTCTGAGCCTGCAACAGGCCATAGACCTTATCGATGAGCAGCACCCTGCCTTGTTGCGCGATAAGTTATTGCTGGATCAGTCCCAAAATATGGCATATGAAGCCAGAGAGCACGGCAGCCTGAATGTCGCGTTGGATGGCAGGATGCGCTGGTACGAGGCGGGCAGTTCGCGGTTTGCGTCTGGGGAGCATGACGATCACAGACTTCGGCTGATCATAAGCAAATCTCTGTATGATGGTGGCTATGGCGATTCACTGGCTGAATCGGCCGAGCAGGACCGGAAAGCGGCTGAATTACGGATTGCGGATAACCGCAGCCTGTACACCATCACGGTAATGCAGAAGTTTTTTGACATCATACTCGCCGATATTGAGGCTGCTCGTGATAATGAAGATATGGCAATCAGGTTTGTAAAGTTTGATCGTGGGCAGGATCATCATGAGCTTGGTAAAATATCCGATGTGGATTTATTAGAGCTGGAAAACACCTTTCAGGAAGCCCGTCTTCGAGTGATTGAAAGCGAAGGCCGGGTGCGCAGTACGCGACAGGCGTTGGCGCTGGTGCTCAATCGACCCGGGCAGCAGCCTTCATTGCTATCCCGGCCCGAACTCGATGTCAATAATCGCAGATTGCTGGAGTTCGATATGCTGATTGAGAAAGCCTTGAAAAATAACCGGCAACTGGCAGCCCTTGGTTTTGAATTACTATCGGCGAGGGCGGAAGTAGAAGTCGCCCGATCTTCCTATCGCCCGGATATTTCGGCGATAGTTGAGCGCAGCGAATACTCAAGAGATCTGGGCAGCCATGACAAATGGCGGGCCGGACTAGAGGCATCCTGGCCGCTTTACAGCGGTGGTCGGCAGGAAGTGGCTGTGGACAAGGCGCAGCTCAAGGTGAATAAAATTCTATACCAACGCCGACAGCTGGGGCTCGATATGCGCCAGAAGGCCAGAGAGCTGGCTGAAAAATTTGCCCTGTTGAATGCCCGGCGGCAGGCAAGTGACGTATTTTCAGACTATCGCGAACTGTATATGGACCGCTCCAGAGCATTGTACGAACTGGAGGTTAGAACTGACCTTGGGGATGCAATGACCCAGGTATCCGAATCTCAATTACGCGATGCCGAACAAACCTTTGAAATGGCTCTTGTATTGGCCCAGCTAAACCATCTGATTGGTGAAGACGATGTAATGAATTGGGACGCAGTCACCCAAAAAACAGAGACTCCGCCACAGACTGGTGAATAAAGGAGAGAAACCATGTGCAATAAAGCTGTCTTTTATTTACTGCCACCTGTCTTGATGGTGGCGTCATCAATAGCGCAAGCCACCGGTGAAGCAAATGGCGTTTTGCAGTGGGAACAAAAAACGTCATTATCTCTACCGGTATCGGGAGTTGTTAAAACAATAAATGTCACTCCCGGTCAGAGAGTTTCAAAAGGCACTATCCTGTTAACGTTGGACAAACGGCCTTTTCAATATCAACTACAATCTGCGAAATCCCGTATGGCGCAATATGAACCTGGTCGCGATGAGGCCCGAAACGAGCTGGAGCGTGCCGAAGAGCTTTATGAGCGGACAGTCCTGTCTCAGGTGGAACTGGACCAGGCGGAAATGAATTTTGCCGAAAAAAATGCACGCTATCTTGAGGCCGGAGCCAGTGTTGATAAGGCAGAACTGGACCTGGAACATGCCGAGCTGAAGGCACCATTTGATCTGATTGTTCTGAAAAATCATGTGGTAGCCGGGCAAACGGTTATCAATCGGTTACAGGCTACTCCCTTGATTACCGTGGCGGGCGGACAACTGGTGGCCGTCATGTCGTTACCTCCGGGCAATAATACGGGCCTGAAGATTGGCAGCAATGTCGATATCAGTATTGCAGGTAAGACTCATTCTGGAAAAGTGAAGGTTATTGACTACGACTCAAGCGTTGATGTGGCCAGAATCGTCATTCTTATTGATGATCAACCGGATGCAGCTGTTGGCCAGCTTGTGCGCATTACATGGTAATAATCACAAAGCGATGTGTAATTTCCGGCCATGTGCAGGGAGTTTCCTATCGCGCCTCGGCCTACCAAAAAGCACGGGAAATTGGTGTTGGTGGTTGGGTAAAAAACTTATCTAATGGCACGGTTGAATGCCTGATACAGGGTAATAAAGACCAGATAGCGAAAATGGTGCGCTGGCTTCAGACAGGGCCGGCGCTCTCAAAAGTAACTGGCGTTCAGTGCTATGATGAGAAACCTGCTGATCTGGACGGTTTCAGGGTGACTCGATAATATGGCCAGATTCGGATTGACACTGGAAAATAAGGAAGATCGGAAACTGGGGCTTCCTGATCTTCTGGCTGCAATGCAGGCAGACAGTCTGATTTCACGAGAACAGCAACAGCAACTAAACAGCAGCGTTCGACCAAAAGATTTGGAGTCAACCCACCCGATTACCCTTATTGCGGCACAGGCATGGCAGGACGCACGAGACGGTGGCCTCCTGCATGAAGAAGCCATATCACGCTGGTTGGCACAGACACTGGGATTGGAGTACTTGCGGATTGATCCGTTGAAAACCGATGTCCAGGTGGTGACATCGCTGGCGTCATACGCCTACATATCGAAACGCTCCATACTGCCTGTTACTGTTAATGGCAATCTGGCCATTTTTGCCACATCTCAGCCGCTACAACAGACATGGCAGTCCGACCTGTCAGCAATGATAGGAAAAGAAATACGGGTTGTCATCACATCGCCCTCCGATCTCGACAAATACTCGCTCGAGTTTTATGCCCTGGCCCGTTCTGTCAACAAGGCGGGCAAGGATGCGGTGGTTAATGTTGCTGGTGTCAATAATCTCGAACAACTGGTGCAGCTTGGGCAATCCGGCAATCTGGATGCCGACGACCGGCATATTGTCCATGTTGTAGATTGGTTAATGCAGTTTGCTTTTGACCAGCGTGCCAGTGACATACACCTTGAACCACGACGCGATATGAGTTACGTCAGGTTCCGCATTGATGGCATGTTGCACATGGTTTACGAAGTGCCGACTGCGATCATGACAGCAATTATCAGCCGCATCAAGTCCTTGGGTGGAATGGACATCATTGACAGACGTCACCCGCAGGATGGCCGTGTAAAAACTCGCACACCCAAGGGCAATGAAGTGGAGCTTCGATTGTCCACTTTACCAACGGCATTCGGTGAGAAAATGGTAATGAGAATTTTTGATCCGGATGTGCTGGTGAAAAATTTTTCAGAGCTTGGTCTGTCCAACACCGACAAGCGGCAATGGACCGATATGATTGAACAGCCCAATGGTCTTATTCTTGTGACAGGGCCGACGGGTTCCGGCAAAACAACCACACTGTACTCGACACTGAAACATATCTCTAAACCGGAAGTAAATGTTTGCACGATTGAAGACCCGATAGAACTGCTTGAAACACAATTCAATCAGATGCAGGTCAACTCGGCCATAAACCTGAGTTTTTCAGATGGCGTAAAAGCCCTGTTGAGACAGGACCCCGATGTCATTATGATTGGTGAAATACGCGATCTTGAGACCGCCGAGATGGCGATACAATCGTCGCTGACCGGACACCTCGTGCTGAGTACGCTGCATACCAATGATGCCGTGTCAACAGTATCAAGGCTTATGGAGATTGGGCTGCCAGACTATCTGCTCCGCTCAACTCTGCTCGGTGTGGTTGCGCAAAGACTGCTGAGAACGCTCTGCCCGCACTGCCAGCAAACCGGAGCAATCAATGAATCAACCTGGAAGCAGCTAACGTGGCCGCTGAAAATCAAACTGCCGGATAAAATCAATCAGGCAGGAGGCTGTCTGGAATGTCGCAACACAGGATATCTTGGCCGGGTTGGTATTTATGAAATACTCAAAGCCACCTCGAAGGTCAAAGATATAATCCGCGCAGATACGGAGCATCAGGTCCTGTTTGAAACAGCCGTTCGGGAAGGCATGATTCCTCTGAATGTCAATGGTGCCATGAAAGTTGCTGCCGGAGTAACAACACCGGAAGAAGTGTTCAGAGTGGTAAGCATCGCCTGAATGACCAACTTTGATTTCCGATATGAGCAGCTCCACTTGATGAAGAGCTGGCCAGACAAGTACAGATGATCGAGATAAAGCGCCCTTCTTCGAGCTGCCAGAGGCACACCATCATGGATGTATTCACACTAATGCCACCCTGGATGCCACCTGTGAGCGGCAGCGTAAGCCACCCTGTCAAGAGGGCAGATCAGAAGCGGAAGATGCGATCTTTTCGAAGGGCTTTACAGATATCGATTCGCTCCACAAGATCAAACCAATACCAGATTGTCTCGATGAATCAGCTCCGTTTCGTCAACGTAACCGAGTGATTTCTGGATGGCACTGCTGGGTTGGCCTTTGATCTTTTCAACTTCGTCGGAAGAATAATTCACCAGGCCCCGTGCGATTTCTTTGCCGGATATATCGACACAGGCCACGACCTCACCTCGCTGAAATTTGCCAAATACATGTTTTACTCCAACCGGCAATAAACTACATCCAGACTGGCGCAATACATTGACTGCCCCGTCGTCCAGCTGCAGGCGGCCCGGTATGACGGTGTGCCCGGCAAGCCATTGTTTACGTGCTGCCAGCGGTTCATTGGCTGGATAAAATAATGTACCTTTTTGTTTGCCGCGGGAAATTTGTTCCAGCACACCACTCCCGCGACCACCGACAATCAATGTGACTGTACCGGAACGTGCTGCCAGACGCGCCGCCTGTACTTTGGTGATCATGCCGCCACGGCCCAATGCGCCGGAACCCGATGCCATTGCATCCAGAGTCTGATCCTCGGCATTAATATGATCAAGCAGCTTTGCACCAGAATTAGAACGAGGGTTGGCATCAAACATGCCCTCCTGATCGGTTAGTATGACAAGCATATCGGCTTCAATCAGATTCGCAGTCAATGCTGCTAACTGATCATTGTCGCCGAACCGGATTTCTTCCATGGCGACCGTATCGTTTTCATTCACGACAGGTATAACTCCCAGATCAATCAGGCGGTTTAGTGTGCTTCTGGCATTCAAATAGCGCCGGCGATTGGCCATGTCGTCATGGGTCAGCAGAACCTGGGCGGTATGTACCGCATATTTCTGAAAACAGGACTCATAGGCTTGCACCAACCCCATTTGTCCGATGGCTGCTGCAGCCTGTAAATCATTGAGTGACTCAGGACGAGAACTCCAGTTAAGGCGTGACAGTCCCTCAGCGACAGAACCGGATGACACCAGTACAATTTGGCGGCCTTCCGCCCGCAGGCGACAAATATCTTCCACCCAGGCGGCAATCTGCTCATGGTCCAGACCCCGGCCATCGCGGGTGACCAGCGAGCTGCCTACCTTGATGACCCAGCGTCGGCTTTGTCCCAGTTCCTGTCTGCTTTTCATGCCTGATTATGCGCTTTCAAGCGCAGTGCTCATAAAATTGATCATGCACCATAAGTGGATTTCCATCATCGACATATCCTTCTTTTTTCATCCAGTTTCGAAACCCTTCTTTCCTGTTTTTCATTTTTTCTGTACTTCTCCGGTCGATTTTTCAAGATGCTTCATAATATGGGTAATCAGCTCACGTGTATTCTGGCCGCTGACCGCCGATACCCGGTAAACCCGTCCACTCCACTCAAGTCTTCTGACTATATCACGACAACACTCATCGGCTTCATCTGCCGGCATCAAGTCCAGTTTGTTCAGAACCAGCCAGCGTTCCTTTGCTGCCAGCTCCGTGTCAAACTGTCGCAACTCGTTGGTCAATGTCCGTATATGTTCGACGGGGTCTCCGCCATCCGGTGGCATAATATCAACCAGATGTAATAACATCCTGGTGCGGCGCAGGTGTTTCAAAAACCGGATGCCCAGTCCTGCACCTTCGGAAGCGCCGCCAATCAGCCCCGGTATGTCGGCCATGGTAAAACTGCGGTAAGGATCGATATAAACTACACCCAGCTGTGGGTGTAATGTCGTAAATGGATAATCTGCTATCCGTGGATGTGCTGCCGAAACCTGAGCAATCAATGTCGATTTTCCTGCATTCGGCAGACCCAACAGACCCACATCGGCCAGTATATTGAGCTCCAGACGCAATTTACGTTGCTCGCCCGGTGTCCCATTGGTTGACTGGCGAGGCGCACGGTTAGTCGAGCTTTTGTAGCGTGTATTACCAAGCCCGTGAAATCCGCCTTTGGCGACAAGCAGGGTTTGTCCGTGCCCGGTCAGGTCGCCAATGGCTTCCTGTGTTTCGATATCATTGATCCGCGTACCGACAGGAACCTCAATATAAAGATCATTGCCACTGATACCTGTGCGTCCCTTTCCCATGCCGGGCTGGCCATTTTCAGCACTGAAGATTCTTTTATGCCGATAATCCGCGAGCGTCGTCAATGATTCGTTTGCTTTTAGATAAATACTACCGCCGTCGCCGCCGTCGCCGCCGTCAGGGCCACCGCGAGGAATATATTTTTCCCGTCGAAAGCTGACACAGCCGTTACCACCCTTGCCGGCGGTGACACGTATCTCGACCTCATCGACAAACTTCATGCGACTGCATGATAAAAATATTCGATAATATTCTGAACGTGCTGATGCGATTCAGTTTGAAGCAGCTTTATTTAGACAGGGTAAACACTGACCTGTTTGCGCTTGTCCGGGCCTCTGGTTTCAAATACAACCCTGCCGCCTGTTTTGGCGAAGAGAGTGTGATCGCGACCACAACCAACATTGATGCCGGGGCGAACATGGGTGCCGCGCTGGCGGATGATGATGTTGCCTGCCATAACAGCCTCACCGCTGAAGCGTTTTATGCCCAGTCTTTTGGATTTCGAATCGCGGCCATTTCTGGTGCTGCCGCCTGCCTTTTTATGTGCCATTTTATGCCAGCCTCTATAACAACTTTAACCGGAGATACCGGTGATTTCAATTTCGGTATAACCCTGACGATGTCCTTGATGCTTCATATGGTGCTTGCGACGCTTGAATTTAATGATGCGTACCTTCCTGCCGCGGCCATGGGTAATAACCTTGCCGCTCACTTTGCTACCATCGACAACAGGGCTGCCTACCTTGCTGTTTTCACCGTCTGCGAGCATCAAAATCTGATCAAACTCGACAATATCGCCTGCTTCGGCCTTCAGGCTTTCAATGCGAATCTTGTCACCTTCTGAAACGCGGTATTGTTTGCCGCCTGTCTTAATCACTGCTTGCATGGTCATTCCGGTTTTAAATATCAGGACACCCCAAGGGAGAGCGGACTCTAAACGATTATGCCCGCCTGCGTCAATGCGATTTTAACGAAAATTTGTGGTTTGGCCCCGATATTATCTGGATGTTGTCGTATGAACTGGTTTTGCCGACAGCTCATGGCTAGAATGTGTGTCCTTTCAGCCGCAATCAGGCATTTATGGGTCAACAAACTGCCTTTATTCAAGCGCCGGTCATGTCGCAGGCGGATATTATCGGGCTGGTCAGTGATGACATGCAGGCGGTGGACCGTCTCATTATGGCCCGGCTCAACTCCGACACCACTTTGATCAACCAGTTGGGTTCATATATCATCAACAGTGGTGGCAAACGTCTGCGCCCACTGCTGGCTTTGCTGGCCGCCAAGGCCTGCGATTATGCAGGTGATGAACACATACAAGTCGCTGCCATTATTGAATTTATACACACGGCAACCCTGCTGCACGACGATGTGGTTGATGCTTCAGCAATGAGGCGCGGCAGAGATACTGCAAATGCGGTCTGGGGTAATGAGGCCAGCGTTCTGGTTGGTGACTTTCTTTATTCCAGGGCCTTTCAAATGATGGTCGATATCAATCAGATGCGAGTCATGGATATCCTGGCCGAGACCACCAATACAATTGCCGAGGGCGAAGTCATGCAGCTGATGAACCGCAATGAACCTGACACAACAGAAGAGCGGTACATTGATGTTATACAGTCCAAAACAGCCAAGCTGTTTGAGGCGGCGACCCGCCTCGGTGCCATCCTGTCACAGCAGGATAAATCAACCGAAGATGCACTGGCAAAATACGGCATGCATCTGGGAACAGCCTTCCAGCTGATTGATGATGCGCTGGATTATGACGCGAATTCTTCTCTGGAAATTGGTAAAAATATCGGCGATGACCTCGCAGAGGGCAAGCCTACTCTGCCGCTCATTCATGCCATCCGCAGCGCACCGGAAAATGAGGCCGCTATTATCCGTCGTGCTATTGAAGAAGGTGGGCTGGATAACATCAGCGGCATCCTGAGTATCATTGAATCAACCAATAGTATCGCATATACTCGCAGCCTCGCACGAGAAGAGGCGGGCCGTGCCATAGACTGTCTGTCCTGTCTCAAGAGCAATCCATACCGCCACGCGCTCACAGGGCTGGCCGGCTTCGCCGTGGATCGTTCCTTTTAGCTTGTGGCAAAGAATGTATCGCTTGTATTTTCTGATGCTCACAACGACCAGTCTTTTACTGCTTTATCATCAGGCACAGGCAGACACTCATTCCTTGTGGCAATGCGGGTCCGGTCCTGGTCAACGCTTTCAGACCTGCCCGCAGGATGGTAAAGAACCGGCATCAATGGTCGAAAACACCCCACCCTACAACGGACCGGCGGGCATAGACTACTCGTTGCCCTCATGTATCGCCGTAGCCAACCCGGACGGATTAACCCATAAAGAGCGCACGATACTCAGGCAGTCTTCTCCCATTGAAATCGAGGCGGATGAAGCGATTGCCACCAGACAAGGTCGGGAATCCGCCTTACATGGCAATGTTTCTGTTAGACGGGCTGATCAATCCCTGCAAGCTGATGACGTGACCTATGATAAGCCAGCCGGTCAGATTGAGGCGAGCGGTGAGATCGAGTACGCAGACAGCGGTATCAGAATAACAGCCCGGCAGGCACATCTTGATTTCAACGGAGACGAACAGACATTTGCAGAAACAAAATTTTATACCAGAGCGCCTTACTCACGTGGTTCCGCTGCCCGGATACAAATACAGCAGGCAGGACGAGTCAGTCTCGATGATGTGCGGCATTACACAACCTGCCCTCCCGGACGGACAGTCTGGCAGCTGGAAGTGGAAAAGC